>NZ_JBLIQL010000009.1:0-203009 GCF_047525655.1 Pontibacter sp. 13R65 | reverse complement strand
GTGTGGCCTTTTTAAGCGCGCTGTGGCTCCTGTTTGAAATAATTTTTCGGAGCCATAGCCAAAGGATAAAAATCCTTGCCTCTCATGCGATATATCATCAAATTGCTATCTTTAGCTAAGAAACGAGCAGAGGTTTTTAGACAAACTGCCGTTGGTCGTAATATTTTTTTACCTTTTTAATATTTAAATATGTGATGAAAAGAAAGATAACATATACAATCCACAAGTCGCCCAATTTATAAATTAGCAAGTCCACATCCAGGGATTTTATTAAACCACCATTTACCTCATTATCAAATAATATTGAGTTTCCACAGATCATTTGTGGAATTTCTTCGCTTCTGGGTTCAGGGATGTTATAAACCCAAATTTCATTTTTCAAATGTAGGTAACACTTAATTTTCTCTCCTTTAACTATGTCCAATGCCTTTACAAAAGTCCAATATTTGGCATTTTCAGCAAAGTAGAAAAAGACTCCATTGATAGTGTCATTTGCGATTTGAAGGCGTTTTACGTCTAGATGAGCTTGTTTAAAAGCCTCCAAATCTTGCTGCTCTTGACCTGTTATTACATATTTTTTGTAATTTCTTATTGGGAACGGTCTGTTTGGGTCTAATCCAAAATAATAACTAGAGGTGTCGTTAACTATCTCATTTGCAAACTCAGGGCTTAAGCTATTAATTTCAATTACTGACTTCTCTTTAAGTATTTCTTGCCGATTAAAATAATATAAGCATAGAGGTAAAATTAAAATTAGACTTAAAAGCCCAGGGGTATACAATAATCTAACCTTCCGCTTTTTCATTAATTTTTGTTAGATTCAAATTGCAAATTTTATATTATATTACCACCAATTGACTATAGTTCTTTTAGATTTGGTTCGTAAAACCACTCTTCCCAATTTTCAAAACGCTGCAAGAAATCCGTAAAAGAATCTCCAATATGGACGTAATACTCTTCACTTATCTCAACAATGGGTGTTATTCGTCTTTTGTTCTAAAGCTATAAACTCGCCAGCTCCATTTGAACCAATTCCAATTGTATTTGGAAGGTTTTCAAGTAAGATACTATATATTCTGCTGCATTAACTCGTTCTAATCCCATAGGCCCACATACTCTTCGCCAACTGAATCTTCTAAACCGTGGAAGTTGATAAGAAAACTATAATAATCTTCAGGCAAAGTTAAACCTATTGCACTCTCTAATTCTTTAATAGACTCATTGGCAACTTCTATCCGCTTGGGACTTTATACTTGGAGATTACTGGTTCAAGAATTGGAACAAGGAAATCCTGTTAAAACCTCGTTATTTTATACTTTCTATTACCGATAATGGATTAGTACATAAGGCGAGCAAGGCGTACTGTGTTACCTGTTGTTTTACTTTATTTTTGCATACTGATGCATGTTCTTTTCAATGTAAGCAGCCATTTTTTGAAAGAGATACTTTTTAAACTCTACATCATAGAAGTAATTTTCAATTTTTTCAATTGAGGGAAGTTCCTTTTCCCCTTCTTCAAATGCCTCATACCTACTTTCCCAAGAAAGACTTTCATCATCAAATATTTCTCTTGACGACTTAAACCCCTGCTTATTTTCAAGTAATTCACTAAGTACTAGCTGATAATCTTTTACCAATCTCTCTACTCTTAACTCTTCCCAAACTTCAAGTGCAGAAATGGCATGTTGAGGTTTGTTGAAAAACTCCACCATTATCTGTATCTCCACCAAAAGCTAAGAATGACCAAAACAGCTTTTGGCATCTGTTGAGGTTGTTCCACAATTCTTCATTTGTTTTAGCATCCGCTTTTTCGACTACATCATCAAATAACTTATACATATACTCCCACAACTTATTATCAAATTGATTAAAATTGTCCCAGTTATACTTATGATCGAGAGTGTTCAGCCATTCTTGGTTTACTTCAGCATAATAAATTAGGTCAGTCTGGTTCCCCTCATTTAAACTATACATAGTCATTTTTTTGTCTCTGTGGATTACTCTTTGCGTATTTGAAATACCAAGTATATCATTCATTGAAATGCCAGGCAACTAGCAGATATCAGTAACAGCTCCCTAAATCTGCACTATATACTTATTAAATTCCCCCTACGGCTCCAGCGGCGGCAGGGCCCACGGAATGAATTTAACTGTTTTAATTGCCCCATTAAACCACGACACTCTGTTTATGCGGGTGCCTAACGAGAGATTAGCTTGCTCGCTCATGGGGAGAAAATTGATGTGACCTGAGCCTTCTTCTACCCCATTCACATAGCCTGTCATGGTATTGTCTTTGTACACGAGGGTCATGGTGGCCCATTGGTTTACCGGGTGCGTTTTGGTGGAGTCGATCAGCACGAGTCGCTGGCTTTCAGTTTTCATGAAAAAGTCGGCGAACCACTCTTTTTTGTCGTTTAGCCTTAGTTCCATCAGCATCCTACGGTCGAGGTTTACGGGGTCCTGAATGTGGAAAAACCGCTGCTCTACGTTGGCCGGGTAAGCATCGTAAGGCATAAATACTATTTCTAAGGTAAACTCTTCGGCACCAAAAAATGGATTGGCGTTCAGTTGCAGACCATCGTCTTTGCCATCAAACTCAATCGCTTTTTCTCCTTTCGCCACAGAAATAACCTTAGGCTCCCCCAGCACGGTAATTGGTCGTTTCCCTACTGCTTCTAACGACTCCATCCACCAGATCTCTATTGGTCCTCTGGCCTCCGCCGCTTTTTTACCAGACGAACAACTCAGGCTTAAAAGAGCCAGCACCCATACCAGCGTATTTATCTTTTTTATCATGTAAGCCAGCTTTTAGCTTTAGTTAATAATAAATTTTTCTGGAAGCACACCATAGCTGCAAGAGCGTAGATGCCTATTAAAACTCTCGCAAACCTGGGAAAGCCTGCTGAGAGGTCAGGAGTTGCCAATGAGTTTAAATTATTCAAATAAAAATAGCCTTCCGGAGGCTTTTTAGCTCTTAAATCCTCCGGAAGGCGCATGGCCTTGGCAGACCGTTTTACCTACTCTTGCAGCACCACTGGCTCTCCGTTGATGGTTACGTTCTCGAACTGCACATTTTTAATGTTGCTGAACTTGTAAGGCTCCTGCACTTTTTTGATGTTTACATCTATCAGGCGCAGGTTCTCCACCGGCGACTGTGGGTACCCCTCCAGCAGCACTCCTACTTTGCCTCCGTTCTCTACAGTCATGTTGCGCACTTCTATGTTGCGTACGGCAGGCACATGAGAGCCAGAGTCTTCGTAGAACATGTTTACGCGCACCACCTGCTGGGCCACCTGCCCTACTTCTATGTTGCGGAGGTACACATTTTCAACAGTACCGCCACGCATCGAACTGGTTTTTATGCGCAGTGCGCGGTCCAGTTCAGGGCTGCTCATTTTGCAGTTTTCTGCAAAAATATTACGGGCGCCACCCGATATCTCACTACCGATAACCACACCTCCGTGTCCGTTTTCCATGGCGCAGTTCTGGATCACAATGTTCTCGCTTGGCACGTTAATGCGACGGCCATCGGCGTTGCGGCCAGATTTAATGGCAATGCAGTCGTCGCCGGTGTTAAAGAAGCAGTCTTTGATCAGCACATTTTTGCAGGACTCAGGGTCGCAACCGTCGGAGTTTGGCCCCTGGCTTTCTACAGTTACCTTCTGAATGGTCACGTTATTGCAGAGCACCGGGTTTAGTATCCACATTGGGGAGTTGATAAAGGTAACACCTTCAATTAAAATGTTCTCGCTCTTGTAAGGCTGCACAAACTGGGGACGCAGGTAAAAGCCTTCGCCAAACACGCGGTCGCGCACCGGCACATCGTCTTCGCCCATCTGGAACAATACGGCACGTTTATCTGGGTCGTTCTGGTTAGGAGTTCCTTCTTTCCAGCCATCGCGTTTGTTGCCTTTCCAGGGCCACCAGTTGGTTTCGTTCGCCTGGCCATCCAAAACGCCTTCGCCTGTTATAGCGATGTTTTTTTCTTCGTAGGCGTAAATCAGCGGCGAGTAGTTCATCAGTTCCACGCCTTCCCAACGAGTGTACACCACCGGCAGGTAATCTTTGGGGTTGGTCGAGAATAAAATAGTGGCTTCTTTTACCACATGCAGGTTTACATTGCTTTTTAGATAAATCGGGCCGGTTAAATACTTACCTGCAGGCACCACTACCCGGCCGCCGCCAGCTTCGTTACAGGCAGCAATGGCTTTTTTAAAAGCTTCTGAAGAATTGGTAGTGCCATCGCCTACAGCACCGTAATCGGTCACGTTAAAATCTCTGTCGGCAAAGGTAGGGGCTTTGATCTGACTCAGAATATCTTCCAGCTCATCCCACACATCGACTTCCTGATTTGCCCGATCCTGTTGCTGTTTATCTTGGTTTCCGCAGGATGCTGCTCCAAATAACGTAAGCAGCATAAGGCCAGCGACCCAATATTTTTTTACATTCATCTTGTATTTAGTTTAATGTACCTGATGCTGGTCCAGCATCAAGTATTCTAATGAAAATGACCTTCCGGAGGCAGAAATGAGACACATGTGCCAGGACCTAAGACACAGGATAATTGCCTACTGCCGCACAAAGATCTCCGTTTGTATTACTTCTTTTGATGCCTTCTCTGATTCGACTTACTGTTCCCATGTGGCCAGAGGCCGCGGAATAGAAGTCATGAGCGAGGACGCTCGCGCCACAATCATTTCTAATTTTTAATTTCTAATTTTGAATTATCAGAAATGCTTTAGTTTTCCCGCTCTGTTAGCATGGGTGTGCCGCGTTTGCAGAGTTGAATGGCCAGGCCCCAAGGGTCACGCATCATCACCAGGTGCGAACCATCGTCTAGTTTTGCATCCGATACCTCGGTGGCACCGGCTTGCTGCAAACGAGCTTTATCAGCAGCAGGGTCTTCCGACACAAAGGCTAGGTGCACCAGCAGCGGGTCCATGGTGCGGTAAGGTGGCACTTGGTCAGATGGGTTTCTATAAACTTCGATCATAATGCGGCCACTGTCATCAGCCAGAAAAGCCATAAAAGGTGCTTCTTTCACCTGCTTTACTACCTTCATGCCCAAGTGCTCGGCATACCAATCGACCATAGCCAAAGGATCTTCCACATTAACCGCAAAGTGTTCTAGTTTCATACTTTATTTTTGAATGAGTGAATGAATAAGTGAATTCTTCTAATAATAATGGCCTTCTGTTAGATTTTAGATGATAGATTTTTTTCTGAAACTGGTTTTTGGTTTTTCATCTGCTTTGCTCACAAGACGCTCGCAGGAGCTGCACACTCTGCAAGTTCTTGCTGCTCTTTATTCTAACAACAGTTTAACAATTAAGCCATTTAACAATCAACAACTAGCAATCAGCAACCAAATTCTGCTAATGAAAATGGACTTCCGGAGCTGTTTTAGCTTATTTTAGCCATTGCTCTAACCAGGCAAAAGCATCGTTCTGCATCTGCAGGCCCATAGAGTGCGGCACATCGTAGTAGTTGCACCTGAACTTTTCTGGTGCTTTCATTTTAGTGTAAATGTCAGCCAGCTTCTTCTCAGCAGCCTGCATGCCTGCCAGGTTAAAAAGCTTGTCTTGTTTGCAGTTCATAACCAGCAGCGGTTTAGTCGCGTTAAGGGAGGCCACATCGGGCAGGTCGAGGAACTTGTGNTCTCAGCAGCCTGCATGCCTGCCAGGTTAAAAAGCTTGTCTTGTTTGCAGTTCATAACCAGCAGCGGTTTAGTCGCGTTAAGGGAGGCCACATCGGGCAGGTCGAGGAACTTGTGCTGGCGGGGCACATACATCATCCAGGTGTGGCGGGTGTCCTGTTTCAGCATGTGCTCAAAAGTGGTCGAAAAAGCAGCTACCACGCCTGCCTTTATTCTGTTATCGAGCCCAAACAAGTAGGTGCTTCGCAAGCCGCCCAGCGACAACCCGATACAACCAATTTTGTCTTTGCCTACTTCAGGCCTGGAGAGCAGAAAATCGACAGCTACTCTATCGCCTTGTGCTATCATGCCGAGCCAGGTGGTGCCGGAGGCCAGTATGGTTTTGTTAAGTGGAATTTCGTGTGAGTTGGCAAATTTGTTGTAGGCCCTTATGCGTTCACTCTCGTTTTCGTAGTTGCTGCTCAGCAAGGTTTTGGTAAACTGCGGACTCACCGTTTCCGGCTGCAGCTTTTGGGACCCAAAGTACATGGCATCCGGACTCAGTACCACAAAACCTCGTTTGGCCAGTTCATCGGCATAGAATTGGCCTTCGTAAAGGTTCTGCACATACTCCACCAGCACGGGCGGCATGTCGTCGGTTAACGTGTGCTTTTCCTTCCCGAAAAAGTAAAAACCACCATGGTCGTGCAGGGCAATAACAGCAGGTGCTGGCTTATCTAAGTTATCTGGTATGAGCAGGAATGCTTCTGTTTTTTGCAGTGCGTTCAAGTTGTAGCGCACCAGGTATTGGGTGTATCCGTCACGTTTTGTTGTCTGAAGAATTTCGGAATTTAACGGAGCCGGTTCCGGGTTGAATGCCAGTAGCTCCTGCATTTTTGCTTTGGCTTGGTGCCGCCACTTTTTCTCGTTTCTCCAGTTTTTAGCCAGGTAACTCAGGCTGTTGTTGTCCTGAGCAGCATAAGAGCTGATAATTGGGTAGAAGTTGCCTATGTCGGAGGTCGTTGCTTGCTGAGCAAAAAGACAGGTTTGAGGAAGCAGCAGCAGAAGGAGCCAGAGAGCCGTTTTTCGGTAATTTAGGGTAAGACAGAAACAGTTTAGGCGCATAAGGCTAGCTTTATTTCAGTAGTGGTTCTTCGTACTTTTCCCTCAGCCGAACAGGAAAGTATCTGTTCAAATTTACATTATAAAAAACTCAAATGCGAACCAGGCGGTGATTAAACCACGTTTTTTACTAGGGCAGAAAAACTTATAGTTGTACGCCCTTCCCCACACCCTATTCACAATTTCTCAACTTGATAGATATGCAAGTCCAGCTTTGAAAATGAAATACCAGCTACTGTACAACTGAATTATTCTAATGAAAAAGACCTTCCAGAGGTTTAGTCTGATGGCTATGAACTTGAAACAAAAAGAACAAAGAATTCAAGATGCTGCGTATGAGCTGAGTTTGTAAAATTACTTGGCCTGCGGAAGTTTTAGTTGTTGCATGCCATCAAAAACAAGTTGTGCCACCGCTTTGCCACCTTCCTGCTGAAAATGAGTGTTGTCTTTCTGACCTTCGGGATAAGCTTTGAATTTACCTGCCGGCAGGTTCATGAAATAATGCTTTGTTACAAACTCCTCCCCTTTGGCCGTAAAAGCGTCCATAGACAATTGGTTCAGGTCCAGCAGGTAAACATGCAGCTCCTTTGCTACCTCCTTCACCGCCTGCGGGTAGTCACCGTGCACGTTGGTCAGTTTGCCGTCCTTCCAGGGGTAGTTTCGTGCTACTGGCGTGAGCAGAATCGGGATGCCTCCTTTTTCGCGGGTCTGGTTTACGAACAGCCTCAGAAATTCTTTGTAGCCTTGTATGTTCACGTAGCGTTCCGGCTTGTTTTCGGCGGCATCGTTATGCCCGAACTGGATCATCACTACATCATTCTTCTTCAACTCTTTATACACAGCGGCCCAGCGGCCCTCCTGAAAAAAGGTGCGGGTGCTGCGGCCTCCTCGGGCTTTGTCTGCCACCACCACACTGTCTGTTTTTATCAGGTGCCTGATCTTGGAAAGACTATCAGGACGCATAAATGGCTGGAACATCTGGCCCCAACCTGTAACCGGGTAACGGGTGTTCATGTAATCTTCTCCATCGTAATCGGTATAATCGGCCACAGTAGAATCACCGATAAGGTAAACCGTGGTCACTTTCTTTTTCTGTGGCACAAAGGACATGCAGATGAGGCTGATGCTGCCCAACAGCAAAAGGCCAGCTACCATTTTGCGCATTGCATTGTGAATTGTTTTATTCATTGTAAACGATTTAAAATAAGTAGTTCCTACAGGAGGAAAAAGAGGTGGCGTTGTTTTGCAGCGCCACCTCTTTTATTACATTTAATAAAGGTGTTCAATACTGATGTTTCCCACCTTCCAGTATTAAGGCTTTTAGAAGGTGGTTGCAATACTTTTAGTGGCTGTTACATCCGGTGCCCTTACACTTACATGTTTTATAGTAAATGCCTGAGCGCTCAAGGCCGCGCGGCCCCATTGTTAGGCATCGCGCTGCTGCATCTTTCCTGCCCGCAAGCGGGCTGCCGCACACGCGGCACCGGAAACCTGCAAAGGCGCTCAACCTAACAACTGGAATAAATCCTCTTAGTTAAAGTTACAGCGCCAACAACAGCATTTAAGGCACTTTAGAAATCAGCATGCTTTCCAATTCTCTCCTTTTATACTTCAGGTGTAACAGCAGTTACTGAGTAATCAGCACTTTGGCAGATCCGATTTGGCCGTCTGCATAATAGCGGGCTACATAAAGCCCTGGCTTGTAATTTTTAAATGAAATAGCTTTATCGCTGGTTTCCTTTAATACAACAGTTCCGGTAATGGTGTAAATGTTAACGGAAGTGCGCGAACCATTTATATACAGGGTTTTGTCATAAAAATGAATGGGTTGTTTTTCCAGTTCAGCAGCTACAGACGTTACAACAGAAACCACCAGCGATCCTGTGCCCTCAAAAATAACAGGATGTGATGTGGCAGTGTACGTTCCGGCTGCCATTTCTACTCCATTGTGCACAAACTTATTTACCTGTACTGAAGTGTTGAGCACAGCTCTGCCCGTTCCGTTTGTTACCAGTTTCAGTTCGTCGCCGGCACTTTTCTCGTGGCTGAAAATGACTTTGTTGTTCTCGCCAACTTCTATGGTTCCAGTTCCGAAAGCGTTAGCACTTGTGCCTTCTATGCGCGTAACGGATGTAGCAAAGCTGCTTGGCCTGGTGGCATCCCAGGTGCCGGAAAACCCGCTGTTGTTGCCGCTCAGAACTAAGGTGGCTGTTGCCTGCTCATTTCGGTTGTTGAAGGCTGTCACCTTACCTGCTCCTCTTATATTACCCAGTAAGGTGAGCGCATTGCCAGCTGTGTTGTTGCTGCTCATTTGCATGATAACACCGCCGAGTACATGTATGGGTGCCTCCAGCGAAAAACCAGTACCGCTTGTGGCGTAGAGTATGCGGGAGCCTGCTTCCATTTCCACTTCTCCTGTTGCGGTATGGTTACCACGCATGCGCAGATTACCTGCCGACTGTAATACAATTTTAGCAGGGAAAGGCGTGCTGGTTGTTTCCATTTCCCGGTTCACGAAAACGGTTTCCCCTGCCTCCGGCATCAGTTGTGGAGAGTAGTGAGCGGGGTTATCCCAGTTGCCGTTGGCGCCTCCCACAAATGTAAAAGAGTTGGGGCGGCCTACAATTACTTTCCCGGTACCACTGATCAGGTTGGCATGGGTAGTGGCAGAGTATTCGCCTAAAGGTTGAATGTCGTTGCCAATGTAAAACTCGCTCAGGGTTACATCGGCGTTTAGTACCAACGCAGCACCTTCTGCCACACGCAACTGTGCTGTTGGCTGCACCGCCCCGCTGTTACTAATAGCGAGAGTGGCTCCAGCGCCCACGCTTACGCTGCCTCTGCCTAAGGAGCCGGCAGCATTCGCTTCTACAGTGCCGCCTTCAATGGTCCAAGCACCTGAGTAATCGTTGTTGTTTCCATTTAGCACCAGCTTACCGTTAC
Source organism: Pontibacter sp. 13R65 (assembly GCF_047525655.1). NCBI lineage: Bacteria > Pseudomonadati > Bacteroidota > Cytophagia > Cytophagales > Hymenobacteraceae > Pontibacter > Pontibacter sp. 13R65. The sequence continues at coordinate 193,309 of NZ_JBLIQL010000009.1, read as the reverse complement.
CTTCTTTAGCCAGGTCGTGCACACCTGCCAGGGCGGCATTGAGGGTAAGTGCTCCGGCAATAGAAAAGGTGTTGGCTTCTTTGGTGGATATTTTACCATCTAAGGTTACTTCTGCAGCAGCGCGTACCTCTGAACCACCTATGGATAAATAGGTAACGGTGCTGTTTTCTGTTACATTTAAAACGGCTCCATTTGCCATGTTCAGGTCGGCTACAAAGCTGCCTCCATTGGCCAGCACTTCTTGCTCTCCGCTTACTGTAGCTGACTCTCCGGCAGCCGGAGCAGCCGCTGGGTTCCAGTTCTCAGCCACTAGCCAGCCTTTGGTAGCGCCAGCGCCTGTCCAGTTATAAGAAGGTACTACAGGGGCCTCAGCAGTCGGGTTCCAATTATCGGCACCTGCCATTACACGTTCTACTGTGTAATTAGCAGCCTCTTCTGCTGTAAGGGCACGTAAACCAGCCCACGCGGCACGTCCGCTCATGTCGGCACCTGGGCCTGTGTTGTTGTATTCGTATAGCTTCAGGTCGGGGCTGGTGGCAGCGTAGTCCATATTCCAGGTATCGCCCCAGCCTTGCGGATGAATCTTCTCTGTCATTTCAGAGTTCATCCACAACACTTGCGGGTACTCATGCCATGGCCGGCCCAGCCTTACCAGCGCACCATCATCGCCGGAGCGCGGGCTGTTGGTAGCATAAGTCAGGCGGCACTCGTTAAATACATAGCCGTATGTTTGAGTACGGGGTGTAGAGGGAGCCGTAATCCAGCCACCGCCCCAGCTGCGGATTTCGCAAGACTGAAACCAGGCTACACCAGCGCCATAAATATAGTCGGTGCGGCCAACAACAAGGCAATTCTTAAAATAAGTGCGCTTGCCTGCGTCCCAAAGGTAAATAGTGTCCTGATAGCCTTTCAGGTCGCAGTTCACAAACACGTTTTTATCTGATTTAATTGTAATGGCCTGCGCCTGACCTGCCGGAGGAGCCGTGTTCTCTATGGTCAGGTTCTCTGCCCTGAAGCCATCGCCCTGCAAGGTGAGGGTGGCAGAGGTACGAATGTTATCGCCGGTCCATTTGGCGGCATCGGCGGCAGGGCATCTGCCTGAGGCGCAGTCGTAAATATGGTAACTGATAATGGTTTCTTCGCGGCTCTCCCCAATAAAAGTCACATTCTTTTTTGTAGCCGGTACAATTAGTTTTTCGGTGTTATAGAGGCCTCTTTTGATATAGATCAAGGTGCGCCTATCGCTGTTGGATGGCACGGCATCTATGGCAGCCTGTATTTTGTCGAAATCGCCGCTGCCATCGAGGGCCACTACAATGTCGGCATTAAAGGGTTTGTTTTGGGCCTTGCCAGTTAAGCCTGCCAGCAGCAGACACAGAAGCAAGAGTACCTGAGGTAAGTGTAAAGATTGTTTCATATGGTAGGGTGGTATGTGTGTTATCCTGATACTATTACTATTATAATAAGGGGAGAATCTACTCTAGACTAACTAACAATTGTTATAGAAATAACAAATAAAAAAAGACCTCCTTTCAATTATTCAAATGAAAAAGGCCTTCCAGAGGCATTATGATTCTTGATGTACTTAGGGCCTGAGAAAACCCGGACAGATAAAAAACATACTGCGCATAAACCTCATGCTCATGCGCAGTATGCCATAACTTATTCCATGGTAAGAGCCGTTTTGCTCAGGTCATTTCCTTTAGCCACCTGCTTCTGTACATCCTTATAATCTTTGGAGTCGAGTTTCACGCCTTGTGTTAAGGGACCGAGTATCTTTACTGCCGGCTCCTTTGTCTCATTGTAAGTCAGGCCGCTCACCTGTATGTTTTTGCTGTTGTAGATCGTCAGGGCTGAGCCTTTTTCTGTAATTACCTGCACGTTCTTCAGCTTAATTCCATCAGCATCAACAGCCGAGATACCTTTTTTGGCTTTCAGTAGCGCATTTTCGAGGCTTACATTCTGCAGATTCATCTCTGGCAGACCTTGCAGGGCCAGCGCCTCATCGGCACCAGACACACGAATATCTTTCATGTAGATGTCTTTGAACGAAGGTGTTTCTTCTGTAACCGGCACCGGCTTCTCGTCTCTTGCTTCGTCGTCGGCACGTTGGTCTACTTCCAGCACGGGCGAATTGCCACCGTAGAACAGGTTAAAGCTGATGGCCTGAGTTGGAATGTTTATCATGTCGATGTTAGAGATGTAGATGTTCTCAACTACGCCGCCACGACCGCGTGTGCTCTTAAAGCGCAGGCCAATGTCGGTACCCATAAAAGTACAGTTAGACACATGCACATTCTTAACACCACCAGACATCTCGCTGCCCACTACAAAACCACCATGGCCGTGGTATACCACGTTATTTTTTACAATTACGTTCTCAGTCGCCATGCCTCTTCTGCGACCGTCTACGTCTTTACCAGATTTAAAGCAGATGGCATCGTCGCCCACATCGAAGGTGTTGTTGTAGATAAGCACATTCTTGCAAGACTCCAGGTCCACGCCATCGCCATTTTGTGAGTACCAGGGGTTACGCACATTTAGGTTGCGCAGTATCACGTTTTCGCTCATGAGCGGGTGCAGGTTCCAGGCAGGAGAATTTTGAAAAGTTGGGCCATCGAGCAAAACCTTGTTGCAACCCACAATGCTTACCATAACTGGTCGCAGGTAATCTCTTACTGCTTCGTATTCAGCTTTTGTTTTGTAAAACGGCACATTAAAATTGCTTCCAGGCGTGTCGCCTTTTTTGGCCATTTCAGATGGGTACCACATTTGGCCATCGTCGCTGAGTACGCCGCCACCTTGTACTTTGGCTTTCCACTGCGATTCGGTCAGTTTGCTTTTCTTTACGGTACGCCAGGCATCTCCATTACCATCGAAAGTACCTGAACCTGTAATGGCTATATTCTCCAGGTCTTTGCCATAAATAGGCGAAATGCAACGGTAGGTGTCGAGGCCCTCGAAGCTGGTTTCTATTACCGGATAATCGTTAAAATCTTTGCTGAAAATTACAAGTGCGCCCGCCTCTGCGTGGAGGTTGATATTGTTTTTCAGAATAATCGGGCCAGTTAGCCACATGCCGCGCGGTATGATCACTTTGCCGCCACCATTGGCTGCGACTGCTTCAATGGCTTGTTCAAAGGCTTTTGTGTTTTTTGTAAGGCCATCGCCTACCGCACCAAAATCTGTTATGCGAACGCTGTTGTTGGCAAAAGTTGGCTCCTGCACCTTCGGCATATCGAATTCAACGCCTTCATAAATATCGAACGAATCGGTAGTGGCTACTTCTGCCGAAGCGGCTGTTCCCCCTTGCTTCTGACAAGAACTGAACAGGAAGCCTGTTATGCCTAACACAAGGGCTAATCGGCTTAGAGATTTTTGTTTGGTCATCATAAAATTTGTACTGAAAATTGGTATTCAAAACTGTAACATCATAAAACGCTCATGCTTCTGCTTTGCCAACATTAGAAAATAAGAAGGAGGCAGAGCATGTTAAACTCATTTGTTGAACTCAAAGACAATTATTCTAATGAAAATAGCTTTCCGAAGGTGAATTTTTATTATTTAGTAGCGGTATAGGCTTTGCCGGGTTGCCAATCGCCAAATATGTTATGGAGGGTGTATTGCTGTGCTTCCTGCGCTGTAAGTTGCTTTGCCCAGCTTACACGTTTGGCAGGCGCGGCTCCGGGCCCTTTGGAGTTATACTCGGCATATACGGTGGTTTTTTCTGCCTCTGACTTATTCCAATTGTGCCAGCCTTCGGGTTTAATATGTTTGCCTAAGGTGCAGTTGATAAAGGCTGTTTTGGCATATGGTCGCCAGGGGCGGCCCAGGTAAAAAGAGTTAGCCGGAGCATCGCCAGTAATGCGGCAGTTCAGGAAAACGAAACCAAAAGGCGTTTCAGGTGCAGTAGAAGCAGCTGTAACATAGCCTCCCTCCATTTTGCAGAAGATTTCGCAATCTTCGAAAACGGCAGTTGACCAACCGAAAATAAAATCCACTGTTCCTTCTATGTAGCAGTTCTTATAATATTGCCTGCTTTTTTCGCCATGCGGATACAACGTGTCCTGAAAGCCAAGGAACCGGCAGTTTGTGAACATAACACGGTCGCCATCTATCCGAACTGCCACTGCCTGCCCTACCGGCCCAGCAGAGTTTTCAAAGGTGATGTTTTCTGCTGCAAAATCATCGGCAAACACAAAGAAACTGGTAGAGCCGGTGGTGCCCATTTCTTCGCCAAACCGGTTCTTTTTAGAGGCGAAATCATCGTACGTCAGAAAAGTTGATTTTACGTTTTCGCCCACCAGCCTTACATTGGTTTTGGTGGCGGCTAGTGTCAGTTTCTCTTTGTAAACACCGTTCTTGATAAATATGGTAGTGGTTTTTTTCCGGAAATCAGGCACAGCGTTTAGCGCTTCCTGCACCGTTTTAAAATCGCCGGAGCCATCTTTCGCCACCACATAGTCGTGTTTCTGTGCCTGCACCTGCATAAAGGCACAAAACAATAAAATTATTAGCAGCGATAGCTTTTTGATCTGCTTCATAAACTTAGTGCGACATAGTATTCTGTAATTTTTCAAACTCAAGAGCTGCCATAATAAAAGGTGCAACTCCTTTAGGGTCATTAGCACGGCGCGGCTCCGATATGTAATACTCGTAAGTTCCGTCGCGGTAAGGTGTTCCACCCAAACCAGCCACCGCACAGATATTAGTGAGGCTCACCGTGCCATCGGCTTCTTCCCGAATCAGGTCACGCTTAATGCCATCAAAGCCTTTTTGAGCCGTTTGCATATATTCCTGCCCGATATAGTCGTTCTTAACTGCTTTTACCAGAAAGTAAGTAAACATGGTAGAGGCAGAACCTTCGAGGTAATTACCTTCGCGGCCACCCTGGTCTACTACCTGCCACCAAAGCCCAGACTCCTGGTCCTGATACTTTTTAATGGCCCCTGCCATTTTCTGGGTTACGCGCAGCACATCAGCTCTTTTCGGATGGTCTTTTGGCAGAAAGTCCAGCACATCTACCAGCGACATGGCAAACCAGCCCATGGCACGACCCCATACTTCAGGAGCCCTCCCGGTTACAGGATCTGCCCATTTCTGTTCTTTCTTCTCGTCCCAGGCATGATGGAAAAGGCCTTTTTCTTCGTTCCAGGTATACTTATCGACAAGGTAAATCTGGTTGGCAACATCGTCGAAAAGAGCAGGCTCGTTAAATTCTTTCGCGTACTGTGCCAGAAACGGAGAACCCATGTACAAGCCATCGAGCCACATCTGGTGCGGGTAAACCTTTTTGTGCCAGAAACCACCTTCTGAAGTGCGTGGGTGATTACGCATCTGGTCGCGCAATTCTTCAATAGCCAGCTTATATTTGTTGTCGCCAGTTTCCTTATAAAGCTCTATCAGGAACTTGCCTGGGTTAACACGGTCTATATTATAGTCCGTTTTTTTGTAGGTCATGATCGCACCATTCTCGCTGATCATGGTGTCGGCAAAAGCTTTGATGTAGTTCAGGTACTTTTCGTCGCCGGTGCGCTTATAAACACGATCGATCGAGCTGGCAAAAAGGCCATGTGTATATTCCCATTTCGGCTTAGGCACGAAATCAATCATCCATCCTTTCGGGTTCCGCTTCATTTCAGAATCAGCCATCCTCACAGACCAAGGTTGTGCTTTTTCCTGCTGCTCCGGCTCTGTGCCAGTTGCAGACTTGTTGCTGGTATTACATGCTACAGCAAGCACTGCCAGAACTGATAAGGCTACATGTCTTAATTTCATTCTAGTTAACGTTTGTTTGATGGATAATAAAACTCAGCGCCTTTTACCTTTAACACCAAACGGGTAGGAGATTAAGGAGACTGGAGCACAATGTATTGTATGAACCCGCGAGTAAATTCTTCTATGACCGGTGAGAAAGATACTCTGACCGCTGCACAAGGAGCAGCTTTTACTCCTTCACCAGGCTGTTTAAATAAACCTCTATGTTAGTGTAATGCTTGTGTAGCGTATTCTGGGTGGCATCGGCAGCATTGTTAGGGTTTAGCTTGTGCTTTTTCTCCCACTCGTCCGGTATGCCATCTTTGTCTGCATCTGCAGGTGCCGGGGCAGACTTTAACTCCGGCCACCCGCCTACATCATTCTGAGAGTCGATAATACCATTTTTCTTTTGCCCTGCCGATGGGTTTCCAGCTTTTACATAAGCAATAACACGAGCATCAACAGCATCACGTTTGTTGCTTGCTCCTGCCTTGTTCAGCACGAGCTCATATGCTTTTGCTGCCTCCTGCTCCTGTATGGCTACTACTTTATGGGCAGTTGCGACTTTTGCAGAATCGGGGTTATCGCCTTGCACGCCACCTGCCCAATTATCTTTTGAAATGTTTGGCGCTCCTTCCATTACATTGCCTGCCACATAAAACTGGCCATAGGGGCGCCAAACCTCCACAATGCGGTCTTTTTTAGAGGAAGTAGTAGCAGGACCTGGTTTAAAGTAATTGTTTACCATGTTGTAGCGCCCTTTTTCGCCGCCGTACACACTGTTTGCTCCCCAGTTAAAGATCACATTATTTCGAAAATCAACAAGTTCATCCGGAGAATTCTTAGTAGTGCTGGAGCCACTGAAACGGGGGGTACGGCTGGTATGAGAGGCAATCAGGTTATGATGAAAGGTTGCTCCTTCGCCGCCCCAAATGCCACCGTAGCCATGGTCACCTTTCGCGTGCACTGATTGGTTCAGGCTTTCAGAAAGGATGCACCACTGCAGCGTAAAATTCTTGTTCCGGTAAAAAGAGCCACACTCATCGGTTGCCCAGCTCATGGAGCAATGGTCTATTATAATATTGTTCATGCCTTTGTTAGCACCTAATGCATCAGCCTCCTGCGCTGTTTTGTCGCCAAGCCTGAAACGCAGGTAACGCAGAATAACATTATCTGCCTTTATATTAACCGGGTAGTTTTGCAAACAAATACCGTCTCCGGGTGCCGATTGCCCGGCTATGGTTATATCGGAGTTGTTAATATCTAGCGGCGAGGCTAAGACAATATTACCAGATACGGCAAACACGATGGTGCGCGGACCTTTTTTGCGGATTGCCTCGCGTAAACTACCAGGGCCATCGTCGTTGAGGTTGGTTATAATTACAACCTGACCACCACGACCACCTGTCGCATGTTTACCAAACCCTTCTGCACCCGGAAACGCTACCGCTTCTTCAGCAGCCGCCTTTACTGTGGCTTTAGTAGGTTGCTGTGCACAGCTCATAAAGCTAATCGACTGAAACAGGAAACCGAAAAGAACGGCCTTTCTTAATTTTTTATTCATAAACTATTTTGCTGTGCTAATTGCCTTCATGTGGCATTGTGTATTCTACTGCTGTAAAAACAGGATAGGCTGGCCCAACCCAAGTCTAAAAAAGCTAAAAACTGCTTCGGAAGACCGTTTTTATTTGAATAATTTGGGCGGACCAGGCAAGCTGTAAATTAGATATTGTACCAGTTGAAAAAGATTTGTTAGCGCTTCGCTATTTTAACCTGAACAGGATTGGCTAGTTCTCTTGTTGTTTTATCCAGGTACTTCAGGAATTCTTCTTCTGTTGTAATGCCTTCTGGCTCCAGTTCCCAGGCTGCCAGAAAATAGTATTCCAGTTTGCCGCCTGTTGGGGTGAGTCTTACGATGTGACTGTGGTCATCTTCTGTAAACTCCTGAAAATCCTGCGGACGGAAAATGACGGCAATACCTAAATTATCGCCGGCACCATTCAGGCTTTGCTTGCCGTAGCTGGCAATGTATCCCCATTGCTCTTGATCTCCTTTATTTGTATGAAGTTTTGCTTTCTTGTCTTTGATTACTCCGGTGCTCAGGTTCTGCGGAATTCCGCCCTTAAGGCTTACCAGGTGTTGTGTTAATCTGCTGCCGGCATGTATGTTCAGCCTGGAATTTACATCAAGCACATGCCCTGCCACTTTCCAGCCATAATAATCAGTTACAATAGAAGAGTATACATTTCCATTTTCACGAATTACGCTGATCATACTATCTGTTTTCTCTACACGGTTTGCTTTGCCAGCATCAAACATCGCCAGTGTGCCCACTCCTAACGATTTGCCTACTTTCAGCACATCCATGCCCCAGTCCTGTAGTTTATGATAAGAGTCATAGCCATCCTGCCCCACGTTCTGCAGCACCATTTCCTTTGTTGTTTTGCCATACACATCGGTGCCGTTGCGCCAATCCAGGTAAAAGCGGTAACCTACTTTGTCTGATTCCCAGCCCGGCCCCTCGTAACGGATATAGAAGGAGTGGTCTGTTACCTCATCTGGCACACGCAGCGAGTCTACGTTCACAAACTTCTGCCCGTTTACGTATTTGCGATTCTGGAACTCCCCTCCCACCTTGTGCGACAGCTCAGCTTGTGTGCGTTTAGTATAAGTACGTGGCTTTTCACCGGTCTCGCTATAGCGAATGGTGAGCTTACGTGATTTGCCTGCGGCCATTTTGTCCAGGATTACCACCAGACCCTCGTGATCGTCTTTCCGGAGGTTGTACTGGCTGGCGATTTCACTTTTCCCATCCAGCACCACAAATGCTTTCGGATTAAAAGCTGATGCCGCTTTCTTTAGCTCATCCGCCTTCAGAAAAACCATTACATCCTGCCGCTCTTCTTGAAGCGGGTTCGTAACTGTTACTGTAAATGATTTAGGAAATTCTTTCTTCAGGTTTTGTGCGGTAGTCTGCAGGGTGCTCAATAACAGTACAAAAAAGATTAGCCACACGGACCTTGAATTGCAAAAATGGATCATAAAAATAGAATAAGGATTGATATAAATTGCTACATCTTAGCTTTGCAAAGTTGGCAATAGTTGCTTGCATAAGCAGCTTAACTGCATCAATTTTTAATCATTTTGCTACATAAATGGTAATAAGATTAAGCTAATTCGGTATAAGCAACTGTTAATTAGCTCCATAAATTTTGAGCAGATTAACTTACAGAAGCAAGGCCTGGTGTTCACAACTACCTTAGCAGATACTGCCGGTTTACTTGCAAAAGAAGTGCCTGAACTAGGTATTAAGTAATTAGCAAAATGAAAAAGTGTGACCGGTTAGGCCACACTTTTTCATTTTTGATATTAGCGTGTCCAACGAGGGTCGCCTATAGGACCACCTGTTGTGCTCGCAGTTCGGAGCTCTGAGGAAGTCGGAAGTGTGAACTCTGTTGTTGTTGCGTTCCAGCCGAGGTCAATAGTCTTGATGTTAGACTGTGTAAAGCTTTCTGGAATTACCAAGTCAACGGCAGGCGAAGCTCCGTTTGTAAGCTTGAAGTGGTTGTTATACTTAAATTCAAGAACTGAACCTGCACCAGTAGCTCTAACCAGGTTATTACCAATGCCCTGACCAGGTTTAGGTGTATTAGCAATAATTGAGTTCTGAACTGTGAAATCAACCGGATTAGTATTGGCATCAAACAGAATCTGGTTTCTGGAGTTGGAACCAAAGTTGTTGATGGTACAATGGTCGATAAGCACCGTTGGTTTTGGTTGGCCACTTATGTTTGTTGACCACCCGATAAATGCACGCCCAATATTGTAAAAGGTTGAATTAATAACATCTAACCGGTTGAACTCCATTTTGTCCATGGTCAGGTAAGTATAAGAATCGCCATTGTTGTACATTAGGCAGTTACTGATCTTTATAAAATCAATCTTATGTGCATTATTACCACCTCTGTTGCCTCTTAAAAAGCAATTCACGGTGTTTCTTACAACACAATTTTCTAACGTAATGGAAGAAAATGTTGCCGCTTCGCTATCTGCATTGAGACCTACAAGGTTCAGGAAGTAATCGGCAGCGCCTGCAGTGCCGTCGAACGTAATGCCTTGCAACTTAATCCCGGCACCAGTACCCTTCAAAGTAAGTTCTTTAAAATTAACTTGTGTATCAGCTGGGTTTCCGGAAACAGATTGTATAGTGATGGTTTTACCTGTTATAAAAGTCCTTACTTCTGTTAAGTCATAAGTTCCTGGCTCCAAACCTATCAGATCGCCATTTCCTGCAGCTTCGATGGCTGCTGCCAGATTATCGCCTGCATTTAACAGCGTCGTATAAATGCTAGGCGCAACTGTTTCGAAAGTAATAGTGCCTTTGCTCTGAGTACCTGCAAAAATCTCAGCCGTATACTTTGTGCTTGGCGTTAAATAAGTTAGCTGAATAAAGTTATTGGCAATATTCTCTTCTGTTAACATTATTTCTGTTCCAACTCCGTTAACAGGTGTCAGCATAATTCTGTTAAGACCTGCAGAAGCTCTCCATCTCAGGATAGCTGTTTTGTCTTTTACTTCAGAGCTAACAGGTACCATAAACACCTGCTCACCCCGAATACTGAACCTGTTACTTGTTAACCATTTCGACTCAGGACGATCTTCTTTTGCATTGGCTTTTACACGGGCAAAATACGTTTTTCTTACCTCCAATTGCTCATCAGTAAAAAGAACAGACGTAGTGTCTGATTCAACTGTAAGTACTATTCCGGTGTTAAACATTGTATCAGCAGCTACCTCTATGGTATAAGTGGTACCTTGTGGTGTGGTGTTAACAGGAGTTTTCCAGTTAAGTCTTACACTAGTTTCTCCGCTAACTGCAGTAACCTGACCAGCAGGCATAAACATGCGCATGGGTTCCGGGCTATCTTCATCATGCTTACAAGCTACTAAGCTGGTTAAGGCAAGTAACATTACCGGCAGAAGCCACTTCGAAATCTGTAAATTATATTTTCTCATTATAATGCTATTTGAAATTTACCTATACTTACTGTCCTACACCGAAATCTTGCCTCAGATTCGCATTTGTATTTAGGAACCTGGTTGGGAATGGCAGTAACTCTCTGTCATTTTCCCTGAACTGGCTACCAAATATTCTGGTAGGACTAGTTGCTAACTGCTCAGACACCGACAGCCCCCAGTTTACTGAAGTATAGCCTTCCGGAGCGGATGTCATTTGCGCTGGCTGGTACATAACAGATGCTATACGGTTTGCTGCGCTTGCACCATACAAATCAAGTGTTTGCATCTCCTGGATGGCAGTGGTACTCTCACCAATAAGTGGAGTGGCTTTAAAGAAAACCCTGGCAGGCACATTGGCAAATCGTCCGGTTCCATTACGCATATGCACCAATTTCTCTCTTGTTTGCCGAATTGTAGTAGAAAGCAAATTCCAGCGAATTAGGTCATACCTGCGTAAACCCTCACCACCAAACTCAAGGAAACGCTCATTAACTATAGCATTAAAAAATTCAGTCTTGCCAGTTGGAGTAACTCCCATTCTGTCACTTCCATCTGCCGTATAAGCTCTTCTTCTTACTTCTTCAAATGCCTGGATTGCTGGTGCAGTGGCTCCTCCATTTAACTCATTGTCTGCCTCTGCGAACATTAACAAAACATCAGCATACCGAATCATCGGCCAATCTATACCTGCATAGTTGGTACCAGCCCACTTACTCGGATCTGCCCAGTATTTTCTGAATTTACCATGTCGCCATGGAGTAACCAACTGTTTTACAGTTTCCCCTCCTATAGCATTAACCTGAAAATAGGCTATTGTAACATCTCTTCTAGTATCAGCAATGGAATCGAATGCATAAAAATAAGTAGGAACAGCCTCTGCAAGGGTGTTGGCACCTCCATATCTGCCAGCCAAATGCCGTGGCCCAGCCTGAATACCAAGTTTACTGTCTGTACTTGAACTGTTAGCATCTGCACCTATCCGCCAGATAATTTCGTTTGTTGCATCCTGAACACCTGCACCGTGTAATGCTCTGAATACAGTCTCAAAGGATGGATTTAATTTATTATCTCCATGCTGCATAACATCCCAGCATTCATCTCTTGCTATCTCATAGTACTTCTGATAGTCAGTGCGGCGGGCCATTGTCTTTGGCTCTCTACGAAGTGAATAACCACCAGCAGCCAGCGCAATTCTTGCTCTCAATGCTTTTACTGCCGCTTTTGTAACGCGTGTTGCAGGATCATTTGATTCGTTTCTCCAGGGCACCAGGTCCTGTGCCTCCAGCAAGTCAGCTAAAATCTGGTCGTATATAACATCCCGATCTGTTTTCTCTACATACAAATTCTGTGTATCTCCTGCCGGTTCAAACAGTGCCGGCGCATCGCCCCAGTTTCGGACAATTTCATAGTAAAACTGCGCACGCAATGTAAGCGCTTCCCCCAAAAACTTACGCATGGAAGCTTGCTGCTGGGGAGTCCCATTTGTATAAAGAGGCGATAGCCTAATGTTTTTAATAGCTACATTGGCTCGTTCTACTCCCTCATAAAGCTGTACAAGCGAGTTGTAGATGTCTGTATTTCCAGGACCCACACCAAAATGGCCAAAGGCTGTCCGGTTATCCTGGTCCCATTCTGCTAAAAAGGAGAAATCATCCGCAGAAGAAATATAGAATGCCAGACGGGCACCATAAGCAAAATCTCCCATTAATCTGTTGTAGGTAGCTGTAAGGGCCGCTTCAGTATATCTGATATTTGAAAACACTATAACCTGCGAAGAAGTAGATGGGTTTACTATATCCAGGTAGTCTTTGCAGGATGTTATTGTTACCATACCACCCAGGGTTATAGATAACAGTACAGACTTTAATTTATTAAATTTCATCTCTTTAATTCTTATTAAAATGTCACATTTACACCGCCCAAAACAAACCGGCTACGCGGATAGGCAGCATAATCTACAGATGGCGTGAGTGGACCATATTGACCAGTTCTTCTTGTATTCGCCTCCGGGTCATAACCAGAATACTTGGTGAAAGTATGGAGATTGTTTACCGTAGCATATATTCTGAACTTGGTGAATACTTTAGTTCTGCTAACAATGCTTTCGGGAAGAGAATAGCCTAATGTAAGGTTACTGATACGGAGAAAAGAACCGTCTTCTATTGCGAAAGAGTGCAGGAAATAGTTACCTCTTGCAGGAGTCCAATACTCCGTATTTTCATTCATGGCTGCCAGGGTTTGCGGATCCGTTACTCTTTGGCCATTATCATCAAACCACTTCCACCTGTCTCTCATAAAGCCAAGCACATTGGCGTTATTTTGCGTGTACATGCCTGAAAATTCTACTTTGTTTGCATTATACACCTGGTTACCATAAGAGAAGTTCATAAACACGCTTAAATCAAAGTTTTTGAAGGCAAACTGCTGATTTAAACCGCCAATAAATTTTGGCAAAGCGCTACCTATTATGGTGCGGTCAGCCTCTGTTATCAGCATGTTTTCACCTTCAGTAGTCTTCTGCAACTTCAAGTCACCAGGGCGCGGATAATTGCCACCAAGTACGGCTGTCTGGCTATTTGGAACGCCAGGCTTTAATACATAGTTACCACCCTCCATCAGGAAACCACCATCAGCATTCAGTTCAAAATCTTCGACTCTGTAGAATTTATCAGGATGGGTTACATACCCGTAAAACTGTCCTACTGATTCTCCAACGGCCACTCTAAAGTCTGGAAAGCTATTTACATTACCCAGCCAACCAGAACCAACATTATAATCAGGATTTGGTGCACCAAAAGAATTTGTACCTAAGCTCAAAATGGTGTTGCGGTTGAATGCAATATTAAAGTTTGCATTCCAGGTAAAAGCTTTAGAATCTACAACGACACCATCTATTTGGAATTCAAGTCCTTTGTTTCTTGTTTTTCCAACGTTTTGCAACTGCCTTGTATAACCTGATGATGGTGGAATGTCAGCTTCGAGCAGTAATTTATCGGTCGTGTTATTATAAGCATCAATTGAAATATTTACCCTGTTATTAAGAATAGACATGTCAAGGCCTAGGTTCCTGGAAACAGTTGTTTCCCAGGTTAAAAATCTATTTGCCAGCGATCTTGCATCAAAACCAGGAGTAATAGTTCCTTCTACATAAGAGTAGCCATTAGATGCTTCCAACAATGTTCTCCATTGGTCCGGGGCTATTCTGTTATTGCCAACCGCACCGAAACTAGCTCTTACTTTCATGTCAGAAAGCCAGCTTTTAGTACCTGCCATAAAGCTTTCATCGCCAATATGCCAGGCTAAAGCAGCAGATGGGAAAACACCTACACGATTTTCAGGTGCGAATAAAGAAGACCCATCTCTTCTAAGCGAGAATGATGCTCTATAGCGATCACGAAAACTGTAATTAGCATTACCAAATAAAGAGAAAAGTTTCTCTTCAAATTCACCAGCAACAGGCCGGAAATCCTGAGGCACCAAACCAGGAGGTGAAGCCTGTCGTAAGCCAACAAATGCCTGCTCTACCGGCAAATCAGCAGGAATCCAACCAACGGTTGAGGATGTAGTTTCGGTGCGTCGCTGCCAGAATTCCTGCCCAACAATTACATTCAAGCTATGCTGATCCGCAAAACTGGTTTTGTATTGCAGCGTGTTTGAATTAGTAATAGTGTGAGCTCTGCTATCAGACATCTGCACAAAAGCTGTTCTATTCTCTAGCGGAATAGAAGGATCTTGATTATTAAGGTCATTATTTCTGGCTATGGATGTAAGTGGCCCGTTATACCGTCTGTTCTCTCTATCGGTATAAGCTATACCAGCTACCGTTTTCCAGGTCAGGTTCTTCATGATGTCATAACCGAACCAACCATTCAGGATCATATCATTTCTATTGTCGTAACGAATCTCCTGGCTTACAAGATCTATAGGGTTTACCAGGTTATTTCGTCTCAATTCTTCCGGATCAAGATCTTCTATTTGATCATTCACTCCAGGAGCTAAGAAAGGAGTATACCTCACTGCATTTCTAAGCCTGTTGTTACCTGCTGACCCCTCTGATGACCCCACACCTTCAATTACCTGGCGGCTTAAGCGTGTGGTGAGGCCCGTTCTGAAACGATCCGATACTTTGTGGTCGAACTTAAAAGAAGCAAGCGTACGCGTAAAACCAGAGTTTAGCATAATGCCTTCTTCATCTGCATGGTTCAGGTTGATATTGAAGGAAGTTGATTTAGAGCCGCCAGCAATACCTAAAATATGTGTCTGGCTTTTAGCGTCACGTCCGAACAATTCATCCTGCCAATTAGAAAAAGGCATGCTTTTGTAAATATCCAAATCTTCCCAGCGGCCATAGCGGTCTCTGAAAGTAGTTCTTGCATCAGCCCCTCTCAGGTCATGCACCTCGTATTGGTAAAGAGCAAACTCATGAGGATTTAAAACATCTAGCTTGTTTACGATGCTTCGTACACCAGCAAAGCCGTTATACGTGATCTGCGTAGGCATCTCTTTACCACCTTTTGTAGTAATTACCACCACACCATTTGCACCCCTTGCACCATAAATTGAGGTCGAGGCAGCATCTTTTAAAACATCTATAGACTGTATCTCCTGCGGAGAAAGAAAGTTAAGAGCGTTTTCTACCTGAATTCCATCTACTATATATAAGGGAGAGTTATCACCTGTAATAGAAGTACCGCCCCTCACACGAATGGAGATCTCTGCACCAGGCTGTCCCTCTGAAGATGTTACCTGCACACCTGCTAATCTACCGGCAAGCGCATCACCGGCAGTACTTACCGGAATATCCTGCAGTTGCTTGGCACCCACAGAAGAAACTGAACTGGTGAGCTCTTTTCTGGTTACCGTCTGATACCCCACTACAACCACTTCTTCCAACGCTTTGGCATCGTCACCCATGGTCACATTAACAGTGGATCTGTTATTCACGGCAACTTCCTGCATCTCATAACCCACAAAGGTAAAAACCAACGTACCGGCACCACTAGGAATAGAAATAGAATAGTTACCATCAATATCTGTAGGAACCGCTGTTGATGAGCCTTTTAACAATACAGTCACACCAGGCAAACCCTCTCCTTTCTCATCAACAACTTTCCCACTCACGGAAAAGCTTTGAGCGTGTACCGCCCCTATAGCGACAAACACCAAGAGAAGCATGAACAAATACTTCATCTTTTTAGGTAAAATTAATTGCATAAAATATACTTGTGGTTAGCAAAAAAATAATTGAGTAATTATTATCATTGTGCAGCACCACTTTAAGTGGAACTGCATTTATCTATGTTGAACTTCAGAATTTCCTCTCTTCTTAAACAGATTATGGAGGCATGCATTTCACAGTCTACCATTTCTCAAACAGGCACATAAGATCGACTAGAGCCAACTCATCTTACCTCTTACTGCTAAATTAAAATTAGACAAAATTCTATTTCTTTTGGATTTTTAAACACACTGATTATATATGTTCTCTGCACTAGACGCGCAACCGATTGCATAGTTAATCAATTTTTAATCTTAGCACAAACATTCGTTAGCGATTATTGAACTTTTTTTTCACTTTCAAAATATTTATTTATAGATAAAAAAGGCCTTGATATATAAATAATTAACACCTCATTTTTAACTCAAATTTGGACTTATTTATAGCTGCTTATTTTAAAAAAAAGCTTTAGCATTACCTGTAGTTTCATCCAGACGATCTTCCAGAAGCATTTATACAACTAACAAGCTATTAGCGTGTTGTAAAAAAACTAAATCACGTTGACGTTCATTGCTTAATAACTTAAGTAAGGGGAAGGCATCAGAATAATAATTCTGTATTTCGCTCGCTTACCATTACCTAACTTTTTTGCAAATTCCAAAAGAACAGACTTTATAATTACTAAAATCTTTTGTACTTTGCGCAAACGATTACGCATTAGCAAAGCAATGGACCTCCTTCAGGGACTGATTGGCAAAGAAATATAAGATCAGCCGCAGCCTGGCAGAGCAAAATGAAATCAGCACAGTAGTAGTGTAGAAACAACGAAACTATTACTGCCCCGGAAATTAGAATTTGTTTTAGCTTATGGGGCGAGTCATTCAATAGAGTATTCATTAATTCAGGGAGCAGGACCCTACAGGATAATATTTACTGCAACAGTATTTATCTTTAGGTAGACTTTTTTCAAAATCTTAAAAACGATCGTTTGTTCTTGAATTAATAACACAGGCTCCTTATACTACATCAAATGACAATTAAACCTAAAGTTACCATTCACGATATTGCTGAAAAGCTGAATGTAACAGCCTCTACTGTATCGCGGGCCCTAAACGATAACCCGAGAATCTCTGACGCGACTAAAAAGGCGGTGCTTAAAATTGCCAAGCAACTAAATTACCAGCCTAACAACATCGCGGCCGCTCTGCGCAATGGAAGAAGCCATATAATAGGAATAATAGTACCCACTGCCGATAGAGCCTTTTTCTCATCGGTTGTGCGGGGTATTGAGGAAATCGCCAATAAAATAAACTATAAGGTTATTATATGCCAGTCTTATGACAACTATGAGAAAGAAGTACAGACGGTAGATGCCCTGCTCAATGCCAGGGTTGATGGCATTATTGCCTCCATCGGCAAGAACACTGAAAATTTCGATCATTTTAAAAAGGCGATGGAAAAGGGCGTGCCGCTCGTGCTGTTTGACCGCACCACCGACGCCCTCGAAGTAAGCCAGATTGTAATAGACGATTACCTGGGAGCTTACAAAGCTGTGGAACACCTGATTCAGCAGGGCTGCACCCGAATTGCTCACTTTACCAGTCCTAAAAAAGTAAGTGTTTTTAAGGAGCGCCTCAGAGGCTACCTCGATGCCCTGCGCGACAACGGCATAGAATACTCCGAAGAACTTGTTATAAAGAGCAACCTCCAGTTAGAAGACGGCCGGGAAAGCATGGAACAATTGCTGAAACTGGAGAGAATTCCGGATGCCGTGTTCTCGGCTAGCGACTATGGCGCTATGGGCGCCATGCAGGTGCTGAAAGAAAACAACTTCAGAATACCGCAGGATGTGGCCCTGGCAGGTTTCAGCAATGA
The DNA here is from genome assembly GCF_047525655.1 of Pontibacter sp. 13R65. Classification (NCBI taxonomy): domain Bacteria; kingdom Pseudomonadati; phylum Bacteroidota; class Cytophagia; order Cytophagales; family Hymenobacteraceae; genus Pontibacter; species Pontibacter sp. 13R65. The sequence continues at coordinate 175,440 of NZ_JBLIQL010000009.1, read as the reverse complement.
CCCTTTTACCTCCTTTACCGACCCGCCGCTTACCACTGTGGATCAGTTGAGCATCACCATGGGTAAAATCACAGCCGAAATATTTTTTGAGCAGATCAGTATACAGGAAAAACGGAACATGTCGCAGAAAATCATTTTAAAGCCGGAGCTCATTGTCCGAAAGTCGACCATGCGAAAATCTGACACGGCGCCTGCACCAGTTAATCCGCCTCCTAGAATGGCCAGCGAGGAGCAGGAAAACTGAACCTACCCTAGCAACACGAACACAATTCATTATCATATATAGCACCTTCTAATACCTATTTATAACAACAAACAGTACAGACAACTTTTCAGAAACCAGATTTTTTATGAAACCACTAAACAGAGAATCAGCCAACCAGCCGCAGCAACGGCCAGTTAAAGTATTACAATTTGGTGAAGGCAACTTCCTTCGCGGATTTGTAGACTGGATGATCGATATCCTGAACGAGAAGACAGATTTTAACGGCGCTGTGGAAATTGTGCAGCCTTTGGGCCAGGGCATTGTGCACCTGCTCAACAAACAAGACGGACTTTACCATCTGCTGTTGGAGGGCATCCAGGCTGGCGAGCCTACTCAGGAGACCAGGCTGATCACGTGTGTGGCTAATTCACTGAACCCTTACGACGATTACCAGGCTTACCTGCAAAGAGCAGAAAATCCTGATCTTCAGTTTGTGATTTCGAATACAACCGAGGCAGGTATCGCCTTCGAAGCCGCCGACAAAGACATGGACTCACTGCCAAGCAGCTTCCCTGGTAAACTAACAGCCCTGCTTTACCACCGCTTTAAGCATTTTAGTGGTGCTGCCGACAAGGGACTGTACCTGATCCCGTGCGAGCTAATTGAGAAAAACGGTGAGAACCTGAAAACTACCGTATTGCAATTTGCCAGCCATTGGAACCTGCCAGAAGCATTTGTTGCCTGGATTAACGAAAGCAACATTTTCTGCAACACACTGGTAGACCGCATCGTACCTGGCTTCCCAAGAGATACTATCAAAGAAATTCAGGAAGAACTTGGCTTTGAAGATAACCTGGTAGTGAAAGCAGAGCCATTCCACCTGTGGGTAATTGAGGCTCCGGCTGCCGTAGAAGCTGCCTTCCCAACCGAAAAAGCTGGCTTACAGGTTAAGTTTGTGTCTGACCTGACTCCTTACCGCACTCGCAAAGTTAGAATCCTGAACGGAGCTCATACAGTATTAGTACCTGTTGCCTACCTGCAAGGCTTGCGCACGGTGCGTGAGTCGGTAGAAGACGCTACAGCTGGCAAGTTCATCAGAGAAGCCATTTTCGAAGAAATTGTACCGACGCTGGATTTACCAGCCGAAGAGCTGGAACAATTTGCAAACGATGTAATTGAGCGTTTCCAGAATCCGTTCATCCGTCACGAACTGCTTTCTATTGCGCTTAACTCTGTTTCTAAGTACAAGGTGCGCGTACTGCCATCGGTACTGGAGTTCCACAAAAGAACCGGCAAGCTTCCGCAGCGACTGCTTCACTCTTTAGGCGCCCTCATCTTGTTCTACAAAGGCGAGTGGAATGGCGAACAAGTGCCGTTGAACGACACGCCGGAAGTGCTAAACTTCTTTAAGAGCGCCTGGGAAAAAGGTACTGCAGATGAAACAGTAAATGCCGTTCTGGCCAATACATCTTTCTGGGGCACAGACCTGACGCAGGTAGCTGGCCTGGCAGCAGCCGTTGCAGCAGAAGTAAAACAACTGCAGCAAACCGCACAGACTGAAAAATTAGGTTCTGTTTAATTTATGTTCCTGCCCTGTACTTTACCTCCTACGGTTATGGTACAGGGCAGGAATATTTTTACATAAAAGCAACACAGCCTCTTAGAAAGATAAACTGGCATCTACAACCCTGCAGTTAAAATGCAGCTGGGAAGCTTTGAGAGGGCATTTTTATTAGAATAATTCAGATCTGCACTTGATAGACACCCCTGTTTCTGAATGTTGGCGAAGCCAAGGAAAGGAGCATTTATAGTGCCGGGCCGAAATCCATTTTTGCTAAATCTGAATTAAATAGTTACTTAGTGTTTAATTCATAATCTGTGGTGAAACTATACTACTTCCTGCCCCGCTCTACAAAAGAGCCTCAACAGGAGCTGTCACTGAGATTAACACCAGAACTGGAGCAACTAATCTAAACAACCAGACAACAGGCCGGGACTACTTACAACACAAGCAAAACTTAACAGGGACAACTGCATGAAAACAATCGGAAAGTACTCATTCGGAATCGGCGACCGCTTTGCACACCAAGGCGAGGCACAGTTAAAGGCCTTTATTAAGGCAAAAGAAGCTGGTGTGGAAATTACCCCCACCTGGAACAAATCGAACCGCGAGCACCTTACCGTTAACTCTTCCCCAACCGATGTACGGGCAGAGGCCGATGCCGCCACAAAAGCCTTAAACTGGCAAGGCGATTACCTTGTTGATGCTGATCATATTAACCTGAAGAATGTAGATCCTTTTCTGGCCGTTTCGGACTTTTTTACAATAGATGTAGCGGAGTACATTGGCAAACCAGCCAGCGCCGACGAAACAGAAGCCTTTCTGGAAGCCAACAAAGACCATATAGGCGATTTTTCTATACCAGGCATTGCGCATCCTTTCGCCATAGACGAGGCGCTGCTGCGCACCATCGCTGGCCAGTTTCTCCATGCCACTAAAGAAGCCAAAAACATATACGACTACATTGCCAGCAAAAAAGGGGCTGATAGCTTTATTACCGAAGTCTCTATGGATGAGGTAAGTGAGCCTCAGAGCCCGGTGGAATTGTACTTTATACTCAAAATGCTGGCAAAGCAGGGAGTGCCGGTACAAACTATCGCACCAAAGTTTACAGGCCAGTTCTACAAAGGCGTAGATTACGAGGGCGACATTAACCAATTTGCCAAAGAGTTTGAAGAAGACATACTTGTTATTAAATATGCCGTCGAAAAATTTGGATTACCGGCATCGCTTAAGCTGAGCGTGCACAGTGGCAGCGACAAGTTTTCTATTTACAAACCCATTAGAGAGCTTATTCAGAAACACAATGTAGGTATACATATTAAAACAGCCGGCACCACCTGGCTCGAAGAACTGGCAGCACTGGCAACCGCTAGCGAAGAAGGATTGGAAATGGCCAAAAGCATTTATGCCGATGCCCTGGACCATTATCAGGAACTGACAGATCCTTACGCCACTGTACTTTCTATAAACAAAGAAGAGCTCCCAACAGCCAGCGACGTGGCGGCCTGGACTGGCGAAGAATTTGCTGCGGCCTTACGCCACGATCAGCAGAACTCAGCTTATAATCCTAACTTCAGGCAGTTAATTCATTGCTCCTACAAACTGGCAGGCAAAAAAGGAGCTGCCTTTACAGATGCCCTAAAGGCAAACAAAGAAGAAGTAGGCAGGCACGTAACGGAAAACATTTTCGACCGACATATAAAGCCACTTTTTTTATAGCAGTCCCAAGAGGTCCGCTCCCCTAAAACAAGATCATATTATTAGCTACTTTATTATAAAAACACCATGTCATTTTTAGACGAGAATTTTATCCTCAAGACCAAAACGGCACAGACATTATACCATGAGCATGCCAAGCACATGCCGATCATTGATTACCATTGCCACCTCCCCCCTGAAGACATTGCCTCTGACAGGAAATTTAAGAACCTGACTGAGATCTGGCTTTATGGCGACCACTACAAGTGGAGAGCCATGCGCACCAACGGCATCGATGAGAAGTATTGCACCGGCGATGCCGATGATTATGCCAAGTTTGAGAAGTGGGCCGAAACAGTGCCTTACACCATGCGTAACCCGCTTTACCACTGGACGCACATGGAGCTCAAAAGACCTTTTGGAATTGAGAAAATCTTAAAGCCGGAAACTGCCCGCGAGATTTACGACTCCTGCACTGCCATGCTTCAGACAGACGAGTTCAGCGTGCGTGGCATCCTGAAAAAAATGAACGTGAAGGTGATCTGCACCACCGACGATCCTGCCGACAGCCTGGAGCACCACCAGAAAATAAAGGCCGACGACTTTGGTATTAAAGTGCTGCCAACTTACCGCGCTGACAAAGCCATGGCTCCGGAAGCAGATGGTTACCTGAAGTACCTGCAGAAACTAGAGAAAGCCTCCGGTATATCTATCAACAACTTCCAAGGCCTGCAGGACGCGCTGAAACAGCGACATGACTTCTTCCATGAGCAAGGTGGCCGCCTTTCTGACCACGGTCTCGAAACAATTTATGCAGCTGATTATACAGACGAAGAAATCAACAGCATTTTCGACAAAATTCTGAGCAAACAAGAGATCTCGGCAGATGAGCTGCTCAAATTTAAGTCAGCGATGCTGGTGTTTCTGGCGCTGATGGACCACGAAAAAGGCTGGACTCAACAGTTCCACCTGGGTGCACTGCGCAACAACAACAAACGCATGATGCGTGAACTTGGTCCTGACACCGGTTTCGACTCTATTGGTGATTTTGACATCGCGCAGCCACTGTCTAAGTTTTTAGGCAAGCTGGATAACAACAACCAACTGGCTAAAACAATTCTGTACAACCTGAACCCAACCCAAAACGAAGTTTTTGCTACCATGATCGGTAACTTTAACGATGGTTCAACGCCAGGTAAAATTCAGTTTGGCTCAGGCTGGTGGTTCCTCGATCAGAAAGACGGTATGGAGAAGCAGATGAACGCTCTTTCTAACATGGGTCTTCTGAGCCGTTTTGTAGGCATGCTGACCGACTCCAGAAGCTTCCTCTCCTACCCTCGCCACGATTATTTCAGAAGAATACTCTGCAACCTGATCGGCAACGATGTTGAAAATGGCGAGTTGCCAGCAAGCGAAATGGAATGGCTTGGCAAAATGGTAGAAGATATTTCTTACAACAACGCCAACAACTTCTTTAAGTTCTAGCATTTTTTTAGCTCCTCCTGCTCCAGTAGTACTAAGGCAGGAGGAGCAATTACTGTTACAGAAGTAGTTTACAGATATTGAATTTTTCAGGCACACTTGGCGGAACTGTTGCAATGTGACTGGAAATTAACGAACGTAAGCTCATGTTTAGTAATAGAATAGGCATAGATTGCAGCGTCAGTACCTGCCGTGGCAGGTGGAAGTGCCTTAACTACCTGATTTCATAAATTTTTAACACAATTATCCTCATGACAAAACCTACACTTTCGAGCAGTGTAACGCAAAAAGTCGGCAATTACCGGTGGACGATCTGCGCATTGCTCTTCTTTGCCACCACCATCAACTACTTAGACCGGCAGGTTCTAAGCTTGCTGCAGCCATTGCTTGCAGAGGAGTTCGGATGGACAGATAGTGACTACGGAACCATTGTTGGGGTTTTCTCCATCGTGTATGCTGCTTCTATGTTGTTTGCCGGCCGCTTTATAGATTGGTTAGGAACGAAAAAAGGATATGCCTGGTCCATTATTGTTTGGTCTATTGGTGCTATTCTGCATGCCTTTGCTACCTTTATTCCGGGTCGCATATTAGGCTTTACGCTAGGCCGTACTGTGCTTGCGGTTGGTGAAGCTGGTAACTTCCCGGCTGCCATTAAGGCAACAGCCGAGTATTTCCCTAAAAAAGAGCGTGCCTTTGCTACTGGTATCTTTAACTCAGGTGCAAACGTTGGCGCTATTCTGGCACCTATTGTTGTGCCCTGGATCGCGTACCATATGGGCTGGCAATGGGCTTTTATTATCATTGGTGCAGTAGGTTTTGTGTGGTTAGTCGCTTGGTTAATAATGTATGAGATACCATCTAAAAACAAGAAACTGAGTGCTGCAGAATACATGTACATCCATAGCGATGACATTGCCAATGAAGAACCGATTGAGCAGGAAAAAGAAGACGATGGCCAAAAGTTCTCGTTTATCCAATGCCTGAAATACCGCCAAACCTGGTCTTTTGCCTTTGGCAAGTTTATGACTGACGGTGTCTGGTGGTTCTTCCTGTTCTGGACTCCTGCTTACCTGAAAGCACAATATGGAATGGAAGGCATTGACATCCAGTGGCCTATTGCCTTGCTTTATACCATTACCGTTATTGGTTCTGTTGGTGGTGGTGCCTTTCCTACTTACTTTATCAACAAGGGTATGGAGCCTTATGCCGGCCGTATGAAAGCCATGTTTATCATTGCTCTCTTCCCGCTCGTAATAATTGGCGCGCAGTATTTCGGCCAGTACAGCTACTGGTGGGCAATGTTGCTGATAGGTATCGGGGGATCTGCTCACCAGGCCTGGTCAGCTAACATCTTTACTACTGTGAGCGATATGTTCCCTAAAAAAGCTACTGCTACGATTGTAGGTATCGGCGGTATGGCTGGTGGTATCGGCTCGTTCATGATCAACAAAGGCAGTGGTATGCTTTTTGACTACAGCGAAACTACCTGGGGAAGCAAGGAGCCTGGCTACACCATCGTATTCTGTATTTGCGCGGTTGCCTATCTTATTGCCTGGTCTGTTATGAAATCGTTAGTACCTAAAATGACACCTTTAAAAATGTAGGTTTCGGATCGATAGATTTATTTAAAAGCGCTGCCAATTAAGTTTGGCAGCGCTTTTTTGTTACCCCCCACTTTCAACTTTGCTACACTTTAAGTATGTATTGTGGTAGGAACCTGAATACAGATTAATTTTGCCCGGCCTACCATTTAAGTATACTAACAAAGCTCAAATCAAATTATTCTAATCAAAAAGGTCTTCCGGAGGTCTTTTTGATAGAAAACCTTCATGCCACGCCTTTACTTGAATAAACCTTCAGAGAAAAACCAAACTCCTAGCCGAGCTTATAGAGCAGTACGGCCTGAGCTGTGCAAGCTGCAGATTAACAACTGCAGCAATTACATTAGCCTTTTAGTAGGTTTATGTCTGGAAAGAAGCAGCCTGCTGAGCCGGATAAATTCAGAGGATTTACTTATCTTAACTTTTCAATATATTTTTAGACACCAAACCCGACAATCTTATGAAAATGAACTGGGGCGTATTAGGGGCAGCCAAAATTGCATTGGAAAAAGTTATTCCTTCCATGGCTGATCATCCAGATTTCCAGGTGTATGGCATCGCCTCTCGCAATGTAGATAAAGCAAAGGCCGCAGCCGAGAAACTGGGTATCCCGAAGGTTTATGGCTCCTACGACGAACTAATTGCCGATCCTGATATTCATATTATATACAACCCGCTGCCCAACCACCTCCACGCCGAGTATACTTTAAAGTGCATAGAAGCAGGCAAACACGTACTGTGCGAAAAGCCAATTGCACTGAGCAGCCAGGATGTAAGAAAACTCATTGCAGCCAGAGATAAACACAAGGTAAAAGTCGGGGAAGCCTTTATGGTGCGGTCACATCCGCAATGGCAAAAAACGCGTGACCTGGTGCAGCAAGGCACCCTCGGAAAAATAAAGCTTATACAAGGCAGCTTCAGCTACTTTAACATCATTCCTGATAATATTCGTAACATTGCAGCCTTTGGAGGAGGCGCCATGTGGGATATAGGCTGCTACCCTGTAACAATTTGCAGGTACATTCTCGGAGAGGAACCTCTTCGAGTCATTTCCCTGATGGAAACAGACCCGGGCTTTGGCACTGATAAGCTCACCAGCGTTATCATGCAATTCCCGTCTGTACAGGTATCTTTTTCGGTGAGTACCCAACTGGTACCTTATCAGCGGATGCACTTCTTTGGCGAAACCCAGCAACTAGAGGTTCAGATACCGTTTAATGCGCCCAATGACACATCTTGCGAAATAAAAATTAATTCTGGTGACATTCTGCAAAAGCAGGTAAAAACGCTGTCTTTCGAAATATGTGACCAATACCGCCTTATGACTGAGGCATTTACAAAAGCTGCACAAAATAACTCAGAAGTACCTGTTACCCTGGAAGACTCACTGGAAAACACACTGGTGATAGAAGCAATCTTTAGATCTGCAAGGGAGCACCGTTGGGTTAACTTAAAGGAGCTTTTGTAAGCATATCCAGCTAATTAGTCTCATCTTAAAGCTGCTACATCCTAAGCAACTTTTCTACCCCTGCTGCGCCTATGCAGCAGGGGCACAGGCTTATTGTTCCTTATTCAGAATACCCTACTCTCACCGCAGCGCTGCTCTCTGCTTCTAAAAAATAGTTCTTCTAAATTTTTCTGAAGTAACATGACACAACAGGATGGTTTTGTAAACAGGAACTTCTATTTTAACTACCGTTAGTTAGATAAGAACTAAAAAATCCCCTCTTGGTTCTCTTTCTGTGAAAATGATGGTGCCTCGCACCCTGCTCACGACTGAACACCATTAGAACTTAACTGAAAATTATAAAAAGCATTTTCCAACTTTTACAATTGCTATGAACAACAGTGAAAACGCCTTCTCCAGAAGAAGCTTCCTGACAGCCACAGCAGCTCTAGCGGGCTCTGTAGTACTGAACCCTTTTGCAGCCGTAGCAGCAGCTGCCAATAAAAAGATGAGAATTGCTATTGTGGGCACCGGCGGCAGAGCGCTCGGTATGTGGTCTAAGTCGATCAATGAAAAATACGGCGAAAGAGTGGAATATGTAGGGCTTTGCGATGTAAACCCTGGCCGCCTGGAGTATTTTAAAAAGAAAACAGGCTTTAAGTGTCCTACCTTCACCAATTTTGAACAGATGATGAAAAAGGTGAAGCCCGATACGCTCATGGTAATGACGGTAGACAACACGCACCACGAGTACATTATTAAAGGTATGGAGATGGGAGCTAATGTTATCACGGAAAAGCCCATGACCACCGACGAGAAAAAGTGCCAGGATATTTTGGACACGGAAAAGAAAACAGGCAAAAAAGTAACCGTAACATTTAACTACCGTTACTCTCCCCACCGCGCAAAGCTATACGAACTGGTGCATAGCGGCGAAATCGGAGACCTCACTTCCGTAGATTTCCACTGGTACCTCGACACTCGCCATGGCTCCGATTATTTCCGTCGCTGGCACAGGCTAAAAGAGAAAGGCGGCACCTTATGGGTACACAAAGCCACACACCACTTTGACCTGCTAAACTGGTGGATCGAATCTGATCCGGAAGAAGTGTATGCCGCAGGTGCGCTGGAGTTTTATGGCAAAAACAACCCGTTCCGCCACACCAACTGCCGCCCCTGCCCGCACAAAGATAAGTGCGCTTTCTATTTCGACATAACGAAGCGACAGCAGTTGGTTGAGCTGTATGTAGACCACGAGAAACATGATGGCTACCTGCGCGATGGCTGTGTCTGGAAAGAAGATATTGACATTTATGATAAAATGGCGGCTACCATTAAGTATAAAAATGGTGTGCAGGTAAGCTACTCCCTTACGACCTATTCCCCATACGAAGGCTACCGCATTGCCTTTAACGGCACCAAAGGCCGCATAGACTGCTGGGTAGAAGAAAGCAACCCGATCGTAGAGAAAGATTACGAGGAAATTGTACTGACAAAGAATTTCGGCGGCCGCGAAATTATAAAAGTGCCGCATGCAGAAGGTGGCCACGGTGGCGGCGACAAGCTCTTGACGGATGCTATCTTCCTGGGCGTAAAATCAGATCCGCTTCATCAGGCAGCTGGCGTACGAGACGGAGCCTTGTCTATTCTGGTAGGCATAGCTGCCCGTAACAGCTGCGAGACCGGTAAGGCAATAAAAATAGCCGATCTCACCAGCATTAAACCCATGGAAAAACGACAATTCGTTACAACTTAACCCTCGCAGGCAGAGTTAAGAGAAGCGTCCTGGTTTTGGAAAAGTTAGCTGTAGAGGCACTTTCCCAAAACCAGGACGCTTTTTTTATCAGTCCTCATCATCAGAGGTCTCTCTGCTTTAGCTTTGGGGTAAGCCTGCTATAAGCTAAAAATGGCTCTGGAAGTCCATTTTCATTAGGATAATTAGGTGCCCCGGTGGCAACTACCTACCCCGTCCTGCTGCCCATGTTATGTCTTTTCTTAAAACCTGTCAGCACAAAACATCTCATTCTTCATGCAGTGTCTGTTCTATGAAAAACTGTCGTAACAAACTGACGGAATAAAAATAAAGACAGCCATGAGGCCGATCTCACCTCCCATTGTGACAGAATGACATAAAAAAAACCTATTTCCCCGCTTGGCACAAGCCTTGATATAAACCTGACAACAGTAGAATTTTGATTCAGAAAATACATTAATAAAACTATAGAATGGGAAAGATAATTGGTATTGACTTAGGTACAACTAACTCGTGCGTTTCTGTAATGGAGGGTAATGAGCCAGTAGTTATACCGAACAGCGAAGGCCGCAGAACTACTCCATCTATCGTTGCTTTTTTAGACAACGGTAACGGAGAGCGCAAAGTAGGTGACCCTGCCAAACGCCAGGCAATCACAAACCCACAGAACACGATTGCTTCTATCAAGCGCTTCATGGGTCATAGCTACAACGAAGTTAGTGAAGAAGCAAAGCAGGTATCTTACAAAGTGGTACAAGGCAGCAATAACACGATTCGTGTGGAGATTGGAGACCGCCAGTACACGCCTCAGGAGATTTCTGCTATGGTGCTTCAGAAAATGAAGGCCACTGCCGAAGATTACTTAGGTACAACTGTAACAGAAGCCGTTATTACGGTGCCTGCTTACTTTAACGATGCGCAACGTCAGGCTACAAAAGAAGCCGGACAGATTGCAGGCCTTGAAGTAAAACGTATCATTAACGAGCCTACAGCGGCTGCGCTGGCATACGGCTTAGACAAAAAACACAAAGACCAGAAAATCGCGGTATTCGACTTAGGAGGTGGTACATTTGATATTTCTATCCTGGAGTTAGGCGATGGCGTGTTCGAAGTACTTTCTACTAACGGTGATACGCACCTGGGTGGTGATGACTTTGACCAGGTAATCATTAACTGGCTTGCTCAGGAGTTCATCAACGACGAGAACATAGACCTGCGTAAAGACCCAATGGCATTACAGCGTCTGAAAGAAGCTGCTGAAAAGGCGAAAATTGAACTCTCCAGCTCTAACGAAACGGAGATTAACCTGCCTTACATTATGCCTGTAAACGGTATTCCGAAGCACTTAGTACGTAAATTAACTCGTGCTAAATTTGAGCAGCTGTCTGACGACCTGATCCGTCGCTCTATGGAACCTTGCCGCAAGGCTTTACAAGATGCCGGCCTTTCTACTTCCGATATCGATGAAGTAATCTTGGTTGGTGGTTCTACCCGTATCCCAAGAGTGCAGGAAGAAGTAGAGAAATTCTTCGGTAAGAAACCATCTAAAGGAGTAAACCCTGACGAAGTGGTAGCCATTGGTGCTGCAATTCAAGGTGGTGTATTAACCGGTGAAGTAAAAGACGTGCTCCTGCTGGACGTAACGCCGCTTTCGCTGGGTATCGAGACAATGGGTGGTGTAATGACCAAACTGATCGAGTCTAACACAACCATTCCTACAAAGAAGTCAGAGACTTTCTCTACTGCTTCTGATAACCAGCCGTCTGTGGAAATCCACGTACTGCAAGGTGAGCGCCCAATGGCTCGCGACAACCGCACCATCGGCCGCTTCCACTTAGATGGTATTCCGCCAGCACCTCGTGGTGTTCCTCAAATCGAAGTAATTTTCGATATTGATGCCAACGGTATTTTGCATGTAACAGCCAAAGACAAAGCAACAGGCAAAGAGCAGAAAATCCGTATCGAGGCTTCTTCTGGCCTGAGCGAGCAGGAAATTGAACGTATGCGCCAGGAAGCCGAAGCCAACGCTGAAGCTGATAAAAAAGCGAAAGAAGAAATCGAGAAGCTGAATGCAGCCGACTCTATGATCTTCCAGACTGAGAAGCAGCTGAAGGAGTATGGCGATAAACTTTCTGAAGGCAACAAAACTGCCATTGAAGGCGCTCTTGCCCAGTTACGTACTGCCCACGGCGCTAAAGATGTAGCGGGTATAGATGCAGCTCTGGAAGGCCTGAACAATGCCTGGAGCGCAGCTTCTCAAGAAATGTACGCAGCTACTCAAGGTCAGCCAGGTGGTGCACCAGGTGGCAACGGCCAGGCAGGTGGCCCTGATGCAGGTGCTCAGGGAGCAACAGCCGATGGCGGTGTAACAGACGTAGACTACGAAGAAGTAGACGGCAGCAAGCAATAATATCAACTCAATTATATAGTAAATCCCCCGCTGGTTCAGTGGGGGATTTTTTGTTTATACCCCTCCCCAACTTCAAAAGCCTAAGCCCAAAACCTCATATTTCACCTCCGGAAGGCGGATTTCATTAGAATAATTTCAGTAAAAAAACTAACTACATTCAATGTATTGCGGCAGCAAGCTACAGGGCGAATACCTGTAGTCAGGTGCACCCATTGACGATTTTTTGTTTGAGCGTTCAGCGAGTTCAAAATCGTCTTGATTTTTTTGGTTCTTTTTGTATCAAGACAAAAAGAACAAAGACTTCAGCCATACAACAGCTTTACTCCAAAGTCACAGAAGGAGCAGTAGCTATGCGAACTTAAACTTAAAAGCAGATAGTAATTAGCTGATGCCTCTCGCCCACAAGATCCCTTCAAAATGACAAAGCCATTTTCATCAAACTATATTCTCTAAAGAACATACTCCAGAAGCAGCTTGTAAGGTGCAGCCGCCTGCCAGGCTAGTGGATAAAATGCAACATTGGCAAGCGATGCTTACGCCGCCATACAATTGGTGCACTAGCTCCTATTTATCATAAAATATGCTGATCTCTTTTGTCCGGGTACGTATACATAGGCAAATCAGGATATACTTTTGATTGCACAACCCCCAAACTGTTTTCTATGAAAAAGATTCTTTGCCCTACCGACTTTTCCAAAACTGCCAGCAAGGCGGTAGAATATGCTGCTACCATAGCCAATCGCGCAGGCGCCCATCTTACCCTCCTGCACGTGGTGCACCTGCCTGTAGTAGACACCTCCGAAACAGCCTTGATAGCGAGTGAGCTGCTTCAGGAGCAAATTAGGGATGCTGGCGAAAAAATGACAGCCCTTCAGCAGGAGTTGGAACAAAAATTTGGAGCAAACAACGGTGCCTTTACCTGTGACTACCTGGTGAAAGAAGCGCTGCTGACAGATATTGCCGGGCAGTTAACCTCCACCGAAGGTTACGACCTGGTGGTGATGGGTACCACCGGAGGCGGCAGCACGCTGGAAGAACTACTAATAGGGAGCAACGCTGAAGCAGTAATTGAGCAGGTGAGATGTCCGGTACTCACTATTCCGGCGTCTGCCAATTGGCCTGAGATCACAAGAATTATTTATGCCTCAGATTATAATGAAGATGATAAATACGCGCTGCATCAGGTTTGGGAAATAGCCAATCTGTTCAATGCAGCTGTCGATGTTATACATGTATCGAAGGAAGCGACGAGAGAAGGCGGTGCCAGGTCGCAGCAGTTCTGGGAGGAGTTGCAGCGCACTTACCCCGACAGCCCTATGCGGTTCCAGGAGGTAGTAAGCCGGCATCGCCAAGATGGCATTATTGACTACTACAACCAGTCGGGTGCTAACCTGGTGGCTATACTCCGCAAAGACAAAGGCTTTTTTCAGGAGCTGTTCTCGCGCAGCCTCGCCGAAAAAATGACTTACAAAGCCGATGTTCCTTTGCTTGTGTTACACACCAGAAAGCATTAACAACAGACACCAAATTATTCTAATCAAATTGCCCTTCCGGAGGCATTCCACAGTTAAGCTGGTGAAGGGCTAGCGCCTCTGGATAACCTGTTTTTCATCGAAAATAATGGCCATGTCCTTACTACAGATGTCACAGTTATAGCGGCCATAGTCTTCTACAGCCCTAATCAACGTTACATTTTTCTTTACAGTTTGGCAGCCGTTCAGCAACTCGCAGTTATACTCTGTGTGGAACACATCTGCATGGGCATCGTCGCATACATACACCCTGTCCTGGGCATTTTCTGTCGGAATTCTATGAAAGTCCGGGGCTGGCCGGCGTTCGGTTTGGGCTGCAGAATCGACTGCGGGAACTGTGCTTTGGTCAGTAACCGATCCTTGTGTCTGCTCTTGCTCTGAACTCTGGCAAGCGTTGGCCGATAAAGCTAAAATGAAGATGGAGCTCTTTAGTAACTTTAAGAAAGACATTCTGATGTATATAGGGTTGAAGCGTATTGTCATAAATAGTTAGTACAATTAATAGCAAAAAGCAAGCACCAAAGCTCAGGAGCCGCAGGTTTTGTCAAGTCTTCGGCTATGCTCCCTGATAGCTTCTGCCTCAGTTAAAGTAAGTACTTCGGCTTTGCAACGCTTTAATACGGAACAAGACGCAGAAACGTGGTAAACAGCAGAGCCAGAGCTGTTGCAAATGTAAACATTTCGTTTGGTAGCACCTGCCGGAATCGGAGCTTTTGCCTGGTTAGTTCCAGGTGCAGCCGCTGTGGCAGTATTGCTTCTGATGCCTTTCCGAAAATCCCAGGGCGGAACAGGATTAGGATCTTTCCAGAGGCCGCGTTTAAAACGCCGTGCATCTGTTTCGAGGTTTGCCAGGTTCAGGTCTTTGGAGTAGGCTTTGTAATGCCAGGCAAGACCTTCTCGCACCATTTCTTCGTTCAGGTTACGACCGTCTGGCAAAATGATGGTTCCTACCGTGCGCCCATACCGGTCGGTGTTGTGTGCAATCAGCTTTACGTATTTTCCAAAGGCCAGATCAGAAGCGTATTGCTTGGCACGTTGTCCAAAATCCTGGTTTTTCTCCGGACTGTCTATGCCATAGAGCCGCACCTTTATAACCTGCCCATTTCGTAACAGATCCATAGTGTCGCCATCCTTAACAGCCACTACCCTATCGCCAGCTGTATTTTCAGGTAATTTGCTTTCCGGCACACTCCTTTCTAACTGAGGATCTGGATGAACTGGCTCTTTTGCAGGTGCTGTTTCTACTGATGTTCTTTCTTGCCTTTGTCGGGTTTCGTGGGTATTGCCGGGGTCTTGCTTGCAACCCCAAAGCAGTAGCAACAAGCACAAAAGGTAAATTTTCAGATGCAGCAGTTTCAAGGTTATTCAAGTTAAGTGAGAAAATATTAGGTGAGAGGTACACGTTCACCGGCATGTCTTATACAGCAAAAGCTACCAATAAGGTGCTCAGAAGATGCGCAGAAGCTGCTTAGGCAACTAGAGCCGCAGAGTTTGTTGCAGCTCCTTTACCTCTTTCCAGCTCCAGAAATAACGCGGCTCCAGGCCGGCATAGGCTTTATGGAAATAGGACACCACCTGCATTTGCAACTCCTCCTTCGAGATAGACGAACTAAAGATTTTCCGGGAGGTCGGGTTATCAAATGCTTCAACCTGGGTCAGTTTGTCGCCGTTTAGCCGCAGCAGCGGACCAGTTTCGGTAATGGCATCGCAGGTCCAGGTATGTCCAGATTGCTCCAGGGCGTTTAGCCGTGCCGCCAGTGGTGCCAGGTTAATGCGCGGCAAAGTGGGCCTGGAGCTTAGATCTACCCAAGTGGTGTATTTGTACTCAAGTTCGTACCGGTTGTCGCTGTAGCAACTCAATACAATATCGAAGCCTAAGGTGCGGCTAAAGAGGGCATAGTAATGCACCGGTTCCGGAAGCTGCAGCACCACCAGCCCAATCTCCGGGTGGCGCAAAAGTTTAGTTTCGGGCTTGTACATGTCGCGGTACCCGAGCAGCACCTCCCCCACCTCATCTTCCCAAACTGCTTTCTCCCAATCAGGGTCTTTCAGCACACGCCCAAACTCACGCAAGAAGTACGCAAACTTTTTAGGACAGAGCGTCACTTCAGACTCCGGCAGCTGCTCCGCTCCAAACGGCGGGTAAAACAGCTCCTTCTCCCGCGCATTAATCCAGCATACCAGCTTTAGCGCCTCCCCAGCCAGTGGGTGGTTCAGGTCCAGCTCCCTGAAATCTCCGATAAGGGCCATTTGCCGCAGCAGCTCCTCGTTCTCCAGCGCCAGCTCCGGATGCAGCAAACTCCAAACCCCTACAAAGCCATCTATATCAAAATGATTTGCCGTAACGTAAGGCAATTCCAAGCTTGGCAAGTTCTGACGCAGCGCATGCAGCACCATGGCGGCACTGGTATCGTCGCGAACTGTTGCTGGAGTAGGTGCACCGCGCCAATGCGACAAGGTAAGCCCATTGGGATGGGTACTGTCTACTACAATGGCTTTGTGATGCTTTAACTCGGAGAAAGGAATAAATTGCCGCTTTATCATGGTGTAAAGTTAAAAATTGTACCGTTGATTTGTTGCCTTACCCAACGATAAATACTTACTTGAACCCAATTAGCTTACCCGTATTATTAGTACGGCGGTTTAGCTACCACGAATATATTTACAACACAGAAACCCAGGTAAACCTACCTGCCTGTTCTATTTTACCTGCCATGAAATTAAAAGATATTTACGCCTCTTCTCTTACCTTACTCACCGATTTGTACCAATTAACGATGGCCTATGGCTATTGGAAACAAGGTATGGCGGAGCAGGAATCGGTGTTTCACCTGTACTTCCGTAAGAACCCTTTTAAAGGAGGATATACCATTGCCGCTGGCCTAGCCTATATAATAGATTATTTAGAGGAGCTTCGGTTTCGGGAGGAGGATCTAGCGTATCTGGCAAGCTTAAAAGGAAGTGAGCAGCAATCTCTCTTTGAACCTGCTTTCCTGGATTATTTACGTGAGATGCGCTTTACCTGCGATGTAGAAGCAATACCCGAGGGCACCGTAGTGTTCCCGAATGAGCCGCTTGTGCGGGTACGCGGGCCTCTATTACAGGCTCAGCTGATCGAAACTCCCTTACTCACCATCATTAACTTTCAGACCCTGATTGCAACCAAGGCTGCACGGGTAGCAGATGCAGCCAAAGGCAACCGGGTGGTGGAGTTTGGCATGCGAAGGGCACAAGGAATAGACGGAGCGCTTGCAGCAAGCCGCGCTGCCTATATAGGTGGCGCAGCGGCTACTTCTAACATACTGGCCGGCAAGCTGTTTGGCATCCCGCTCAGTGGCACCCATGCCCATAGCTGGGTGCAGGCGTTTGCCTCAGAACAGGAAGCATTCAGGGCGTATGGAGAAGCCTTTCCTTTCGACTCTGTTTTTCTGGTAGATACTTATAATACCCTGGAGGGTGTAAAAAAAGCCATTGCAGCTGCCACTGAACTAAAGCCCTTAGGTTTTAAATTTAACGCTATCCGCCTCGACTCCGGTGACCTAACTTATTTGAGCGTGGAAGCCCGTAAGCTGTTGGATGCCGCCGGTTTCGAATCCACTAACATTGTAGCCAGCAACGACTTGGATGAACATATTATAACCAGTCTTCGGCAGGAAGGTTCTAAGGTAAACATCTGGGGTGTGGGCACGCAAATGGTAACGGCCTACGACCAGCCAGCTTTAGGTGGAGTTTACAAGCTCGCTGCCCTGCAACAAAAAGACGGCAGCTGGTCTTATAAAATAAAATTATCGGAGCAACTTGCCAAAACCTCTACACCAGGCGTGTTGCAGGTGCGCCGGTTCTTGCAGGAGAACGGCTACTTGGCCGACATGATTTTTAACGAAGCAGAAAAGCAGCCTGAGCGGGTGGTTGTCGTAGATCCTGTAGACAGCACCCGGCGCAAAGTTATAGCGCCTGGCACAGCCTATAAAGACCTGCTAGTGCCGATTTTTATAAAAGGAGAACTTACTTATACCGCTCCTGCCTTACCAGCTATAAAAGCCAAGGTACAACAGGAACTCAACGCGCTGCACGAGAGTATTCGCCGCTACCTGAACCCGCATAGTTACCCGGCAGGTTTGGAGGAAAGCCTGCATCAGTTTAAGATAGACCTGGTACTAAAGCTGAAAGAATAAGGAGGCAGCTCTGATCCACAGTAGACTGCTCCTGTATTACCATTTGCGCCTGTTTTTGCCGCGCCTGTTTGAAATCCGTTCTATGGGCCGGTCTTTTACCCATTTCAGGTACTTCTGGAGCGCCTCAGCTGCCTTTAGGGCACTTATACTGTTGTAGAGTGTAGCCAGTTCCTGGTTACTAAAGGTTAGGTGCAAAGTACTATGGCAGGGCTGACATAACTCTGCAGTTGGTCCGTAGCGGCCTCCCTCCTCGCGGGGCACCAGGTGGTGCCGCGAAAGGTGCTGTACTTCACGCTCACATAGTTCACAAATCAGTTTTTCTTCTTTATTGGCCATTCCTTAGGCAAATTATGTAAACACCTGCCGTGGTCAGGAGACTCTGCTGCGGGGGCTGATGTACAGCTAAATTGCTGCTTTTTCACTCCTATAAAACAAATTTTTACGGAAGATGGTTTTCGTGTGGAGTGGTTAAAGGTTTGAATTTGTTTCGATTCCTGTCCGGCTACAAAATAATAATGCCTTTCCTCAGCAGCACCAGATCTGGTGCTGCTGAGGAAAGGCATTATCTTAAAAATCTCTGGAATAAGCTATCTGTAGCAACAGCTTTGGCCATGCTGTAGCAGGCAGTTTAATTTAAATAGCGAAGGGGTGATTGGGCTGCTTCTGAATGTATTTTTCGCCCTTATACACTACTTGTAAGGCATTGCGGAGTTCTTCTGGCTCAGATGCTTTTGTGAGGTAACCGTGCACGCCCTCTTCGAGCAGGTTCTCTACCAGTTGTTCCTCTCCATACATCGAGAGGAGCAAAATCTTAACATCAGGATACTTGCTGATAATATAGCGGGCGGTAGCAATTCCATCTATATCAGGCATTTCTAAATCTAATAGCACCACATCAGGCATGGCATGCTCTATCTTCTCCAGCAGTTCAAATCCAGTGCCTGCATCGTATAGAATAGTCACCTCTTCAAAGCCTTTCATAATCTCTAACAGTCCCTTGCGAAAGAGAGTATGATCATCTGCTACGGCCAGGGTTATGGGCTTTCGGTTCATAATACTCATCATTTAAATCATTTTGTACTGGCACTTTCGCAACAGCTGTAAAGCCAGCTCCGATGCCGGAATTAATAGTAATTGTTCCATTCAGAAGAGCCATTCTGCTCTGGAGGTTTGTAAGACCCAAGCCTGCATTGGTTGTTTCTTGAACGCTTTGGTAGTCAAACCCTTTGCCGTTGTCAGAATAAACAAGCTCCACTGTATCCGTTTCGAACTGTAATTTAATGATTACTTCTGATGCTCCGGCATGCTTGATGGTATTGGCAAGCAGCTCCTGCACAATGCGGTACAAAGCCAGCTCCAACTTCTGAGATACACGACGTGCCGGCATGTTGCACTCAAATTTTACAGCCAGCTGGCAACCTGGCGGCAAGCTGCGCCTCAGGCTTTCAATTGCCTGCACCAAACCAAACTTGGTGAGCACAATGGGCATCAGGTCGTGCGATATGCGGCGCACGCTCTTCATAACTTCATCCAGTTTCAGCTTCAGGTTATTAACCGGAAGGTCTCCATCAGAAGTGGCTTGCTGCTGTAGCCCATGGCTCCACTGCCCTGCCTGTAACTTCACGAGCGCCAGCATTGTTCCTACCTCATCGTGCAAATCGCGCGCTACCCGCCTACGTTCTGTTTCCTGCGCCTCCAGCGCCGCTTCGAGCAATTGCCGCTGCCTTGCTTCCTCCAGTTGCCGCAGGTACTCCTGGTGCTTCATGAGTCGCTTCTGATACAAAACCACAAACACCACTACCCCAAGCGCCAGCAGGAGCATAATAGAGGTGGCAATGATAAAGGGTACAAACGGATTCAATTTCTGGGAGCTCTCCTCAGCACCAGCACCAGCATTACATTAAAAAAAATATTCAACAAATTTAATACCATAATGCTCAACCTCGTGTACTCTCTCGAATAAGATAACATCACATTGAAGAGAGAGTTTATGACCGATGAGCCTGCAAAGTTTATAATCACTGCCACACTAAGCATAAAATAAGGATCGGCCAGCAAATCTGTTTTACCAGCATCTTTAAATACCTGGTAGAAATACAGTAAGCCCAGGCTCACCATCAGCAAACTTTCTATTACCCTCGGATAAGAATTATAGACATTTAGGCTTTCTAAATAAACTATATCAGCTGCACAAAATAATATAAAAAGAAGGACCGATGCAATAATTAATTTATTGACTATCTTAGAGTTAAATGCCTTCAGGTAGATAAAAGAGAGTATTGCATATTCCAGGGGTATATAAATATGCGCCATCCATAAATTATTTATAGAGTGGTAGGAGCTGACCCAACCGGCCACCTCCACCACTGCTATAAATATTGAAAACCAAAATATCTGCCAGATAAGCTTCCGTTTAGAAACCTGTAGCAGCAGATACAGGCTGTAAAACAGAGGGAGCAGAATACTAACTATAGAAATATATTTTATGATGCTATAAAGCTCCATTCAGTACTTAATTGCCTAATGTGGTACCGACACTGCAATAGGGTGGGCACGGACTTGATTTGTCTAATATGATTCCTTCTTCCAGATCTTTACCGTAGGCGTCGACCCCAACCAGGATGAGTTGTTTCTGGCCGTCGTGGTCTATGCCATAATACATTCTGGCACCCATACAGCCTTCTTGTGCCAGCAGTCTCTGCAGTACTTCCTTTCCAAAAAAATGAGCCTTTACAACATCTGACTCCATGAGCTTTTCGCTGTAGTTTCCAATCCATGCCTTAGCTGTGGCCAGATCGATCTCGCCGCCTTCGTTTCCGTTAAATACTTCCATTTTAAATTTAATTTTAGGGTTAAGTGTAAATTAAAAATAAGGATTATAGTATATAATATTAGAGCTATATATAAAAAATTTAACTGATATCAACTCTGGAAAAGGGAGCTGCATTATGAAGGTGAAGCAAAAAAACACAAGCCTACCCGGCTGTTGCTATTTTTACTGGAATAGGTGCAATAAGGGCTAAACGAAACAATCATTTTAGGGTATTTATTCGTATCAGGCAAAGGTAAAGCATTCATTTTATATTTAGCAAAATGGCAAAGAAATCGTTTAGTGAATTAATTAACAGTCCTGGTATGCCGGTGCTGGTAGACTTTTATGCCGATTGGTGTGGCCCATGCAAAACTATGAACCCTATTGTTGAACAGGTGGCAAAGGAGTTTTCGGGTAAGCTAAAAGTACTGAAAGTAAACGTAGATCATAACCAGGCAGCTGCCAGTCAATATCGAGTGCAAGGTGTGCCAACTTTTATCTTATTCCATAAAGGTCAGATTGTATGGAAGCAGGCTGGCGCTGTACCGGGCCACCAGCTTTCGAGCGTAATTAAGCAGGCCATTCAGAAAGAGTAACATCAGTCTTTAGCTTAAGTGTAATCCCATAATTCTAAATCAAAACAACCACTTGTTCAAAACAGCCTATAATTCTTTACTTTTATAATGCCTCCGGGAGGCCATTTTCATTAGCATAATTGGGTAGCAGACAAGCACTTTCTTGCACAGCTACCTGTTACGGATGCACTCAGAACTGGTTTATCTCTCTGTTGTATTTTAACTCCTGTATTTATTCTGGCAGGTTCTTGTGCTATATTGCCACATGAACCAATTGCAAAATCCACAACCTATACCTGTTCTGTTCGACCACGATGGCGGTGTAGATGATTTTCTTTCGTTGCTCCTGCTTTTGTTGTTACCTGAAATAGATCTGGCAGGTATATCTATTACGCCTGCCGATTGTTACGCTGAGAACGCTCTGGAAACTACCCAGAAACTATTAGCGCTCACCAACAAAGACCATATAGAAATTGGCGTAGGTCAATACCATGGCATAAATGCATTTCCGGCTGATTGGAGGGCCAGGCCTAAAATGCTCAACGCGCTCCCCGACATGCTCAATGTTGCCAATTATATAGAAACAGCCACTCCTGAAAACAGTGTGGATTTTATTATCCGGAAGTTATCGGTTGCTGCCGAACCAGTAACAGTTCTTCTCACGGGGCCTTGTTCTAACCTGGTGCAGGCAGTAGCGCAACAGCCTGCAATTGTAACAAAGATAAAAGAGGTAGTTTGGATGGGTGGAGCAGTAGATGTGCCCGGCAATGTGCGCACTTACAACCACAATGGCACTGCCGAATGGAATGTATTTTGGGATCCGGTGGCGGCAAAAACCCTTTTCGGACTGGGGCTAAAGCTTACCATTGTGCCATTAGACACGACCAACCATGTGCCGGTAACTATTGATTTTTTGAAAAAGCTGGCAGCACAGGCATCTGCCTTTTATGCTCACCTGGCCGGGCAGTTCTGGGCCACCACCATCGACACGATTCCCGCTTATGACTACACGTACTTTATGTGGGATGTGCTTACGACCAGTTATCTTGCTATACCGACGGCTTTTGTGGTGGAGCAGGTAGAGATGGATGTTATTGCAACGGGACCATCTGCAGGAAAAACTTATCGTGCGCCTGGTACAGGGCAATGGGTCCAGGTAGCCACAGATGTGAATAAGGAACAGTTTTATAGTTTTCTGTTCAAGAAGCTTACCTCACCATTAGGGCAATAAAAAATACAGACAGGTTTCAGAAACCTGCCTGTATTACAACCGCTGAGGCTTAAGCTATTTAGTGTTTGTTATCCTGAACCCGTTAAAGCTGGCAGTTGCCGTAGCTGGGCCTTTAGCTGTAAGGCCTACCCGCACGCCTCTGTCCCAGGGCGGAAGGTAAGCTGCGTCTACTGCCTTTCCTCCATTCAGCTCTGTCCAATCGGTACCGTTCGCGCTCCAGGCAAAAACCATTTTGTCGCCGTTGGTGGTCGTGAGTCTGAACTGTATTGCTTCGGCTTGTGGTGCGGCAGACTTAGCCACTATTTCTTCTTTGCCACCTTTTACAGCCCAAAGCAAAATTTCGTTGTTGCGAACAGCTGCTCCTATTGCGTTTTCCTGGTCGCCGATGGCTGTAAGACCTGCCATGGTGCCTCCGGCTACACTACTTTTGTTAACAGAGGTGGTAGCAGTGTAATCGGCAGCAGTGGTGCGCTGCGCTAAAGTAGCACCAATCTGCTTGGGGCTTGCGGTAAGGGAGAGTGCGCCTTCGGCAGCGGCATTAAGATTTAATGTTGGCTTCTGCCCTACCGGCCATTGCCAGTTTTGCGATAGTTTCTCCTCTGTAAACTCTTCATTCACCTCTCTGGCCGAGGCTGTAGCTGCGCTACCAGCTTGTTGACTGGCACCCGAAGGAGAATCATTCTCAAAAGAAGGCCAGCCGTTTTCTCCCCACACAATTTTATCGAGCATCCCCTGGCGACCCGGATACACAGAGGCATGGGTGCTATAGGCATGGTAGAGCATGTAATCCTGACCGTTTTTGTCTGTTACCACAGTGCCATGGCCAGGGCATTTCCAATCGTCGTTTTTACGCATGATAGGGTTTTCGGCGTATTTCACCCAGGGCCCTTGCAGGGTTTTGGCTCTCGCCACTCCTATGCCATAGGTGCATTCCCGGCCGCAGCAGGCATCTCCGGCGTAGAAATGGTAATAGTAGCCGTTTTTCCGGATCAGGGCTGATCCCTCTACCAAGCCACCTTCCCAGGTGTTAGGGTCGTTGCGGAACATTTCGAACATTTCGCCAGTCAGGGCGGTACGTTCCTCGTTCATACGCTGCGCCCAGATAGGCGTTGGAAGCCCGCGGCTATTGCCATCTTCTTTCCAGACAAGGTACAAGTCGCCTTTCTCGTCTCTTATTTCAAAGCCATCTATAGAACCAACTTCCTGGCAGATGAGCGGACCGTGGTCGGTGTAGGGGCCGGTGGCACTCGGTGCACTGGCCACTCCCACACAAAGGTTGCCTCCCTTCTTTTTGGCTGTGTAGTAGATGTAGTACTTTCCGTTTTCGTGGGCGATCTCGGGTGCCCAGAAGTGCGCCTCAGCCCATTCTGGCATGCTTTCTGGAAATACATGGCCAACGGTTTCCCAGTTTACCAGATCTTTGGAGTGCAGCAGCGGGAACAAGGGAGCCCATTCCGATGAAGTAGCCGTTGCCCAATAATCGTCTCCTACTCTCACCACCGACGGATCGGCATAATCGCCTGGCAGAACGGGATTAGCATAGGTGGCAGAAGAACTTGCAGCTGCGTTTGAATCTTCTGCTGCTTCTTCTGGTTTGTTACCGCCACACGCGAAAACCAGGCAGCTGCTCAGAAATAAGAAAAAATGTTTCTTCATGTTTTAATGTTTGATTTAAAAATAAAGTGTTGTACCGAAACAACTTTTTGCTCGGCAACCACACAAGGGCCTAGTGCTTAAAGCGCCAAGATAAGCTCCGGAAGGCCGTTTTCATTAGCAGAATTTAAATGGCTGAGTCAAATTCAAAATTATAAGAGGTTGAATGAGGAGCCCTACCACAGCTCCTCTACCTGCAAATAAGTTTAGCTTGTGAGGGGCTGCTAACTTAATAGAGTTTCAACTCCCACAGGCCTGTTCTTTCAGATGACGGCATGTTGTTTTTTATGTGTATTCTGATGTACCGGGTTTTAATTTCTTTTTGGTGCTCTACCGGCCACTCCTGTGCCTGGGCATTATTTCCACTTGCATAAGCCGACCAGGTTTTTCCATCGGAGGAGCTTTCGATGCGGTAGTCGTAGTTGCCCATAATGGCATCAAATACCGGCGAAACGGCAGTTAAAATTTTCTCTTCTCCTAAATCTGCCTGCAACAAGCTCTCTGCAGCTGCATCTTTAGCAACGGCCCAAAGGGTGCCGTTGTTACTGTCGAAGGCGCGGGTTGCCTCGTAGGCTGCTCCCACGGTACCAGAGGCCTCCATAGCTACAGGCCGAAGCGGCTGCCGCTGTGGTTTTGCCTTTGCAAAGCCAAGCGGTATTCCTTCCTGTGTGGCCACCATCCGCTTAATGGAACCGTCTTCCTCAAACTCCATTTTATCAATACAAACCTGCCGGATGCCCTTGTAAAACGGGTGTACGTGCCGGTGGTACACCATGTAATAATCATCTTCGAGCTTTATGGTGGAGTGGTGGCCCGGACCGCTAATTTTACCATCGGGAGTGGCTGTCAGGATTGGGCTGTTTTTTCCTTGTTTAAATGGGCCGGTCGGTTTATCGGACATGGCATAGCGCACTTTGTAAGTGGAGTCGTAGTAGAGGCCATCCGAGTACATCAGGTAGTAAATATCGTTTCGCTTCATCATGTGCGGACCTTCGAAATAGCCTTCCGGTGTAATCAGCTCAGGTTGTTGCTTAAAAGAAGCCATATCCTCATTCAGATGGCCTACCGCACATATACCGTCTTTAAAATCGAAGCCGGAGCCCCAGTAGAGGTACGCCTGCCCATCGTCGTCAACAAAAGGATCGGCATCGATGCTGTGCATTTTATCCCACCACTGCCTGTTTTTGATAAAAATAGTATTGTCGCCTAACAGGTTTTTGAAAGGTCCTCGCGGATGATCCGCCACACCGGCATAAATATTATGATTGGTAGAAGTGTAGAGATAGAACTTGCCGTCTTTGCCTTGGGTAATGCCTGGAGCCCAGATATCAGGTTCCTGCATGCTGGTAGGCCAGTTAAGCTTAGTGAGTTTCCAGTTCACAAAATCAGCTGAACGCCAAACAGTGGCTTCGGAACCGGTGGTGGCATAAATGTAAAACGTGTCCTGGTGCTGCAGAATATGCGGGTCTGCAAAATCGCCGGGTAAAACAGGGTTGCCCGTGTAGGCTTCTGCCTCTTCTGTTGCGGCAGCTGTATTTTGGTCTGAGGAACTGTTATTGCATCCGGCCCATAGCAGGAGCGCAGGCAGTAAAAGCCAGGTAGTTTTTAGATAGGGTATCATAGAAAATAGTTAATGGGGAATTTTTTCCGGAGGCAAACCATAGTCTGCTTTTGCCTGAAATTAAAACGATTTCGGGTGATTTAGCGACTTACAGCCTTGCAAGCGACAGCTGCTCAAAAAGACTTAAGGCTACTTTAATTTCACCAGCTTAGGATTGTAGAGCTTGCTATGCACCTGCTTCAGCTTCTCGGCAGGCACTTTTATCACTTTACGGTCGTAGGTAATGAGGCCGTTTGTTTCTATCTCAACATCGGTAGTTTGGGTATAAACCGCTGCCGACAAGCCTCTTGGAATCAGTTGCTCCAGCCTGTCTATAAACGATTTATAGCGATCAAATAACTCCTCCGCACTTTTAAAGCTCTGGTAACCCCAGTTATCTTTCTGTTGCCAGGTATGGCCTTCCACTGGCAACCCAAGGCCGCCATACTCCCCTAGCACCAGTATTTGCTTCTGTCCGAAAAGGTCAGCTCTCGGCATCGCAGGATCGGGGTAGTTGTGCAGGTCTATGATATGCCCTACCGGATGGAAGTTGCCGCCGCTCGCACTGTTCACCAACCTGGATGGATCGCGCTGCATAGTCCATTCTGTTATTTCAACGGTTTTGAATTGACCCCAGGCTTCGTTAAACGGCACCCACACTACAATACTCGGGAAGTTGTGCAAAGCATCCATAATAGCGGTCCACTCCGTTCGGAAAATCTGCTCCGATTCGGGGTTTCTTTCCATGTCTCCGCCTCTGCCTTCTATACCTGGGTTATTTTCCCAAAACTGTCCCCAATCGCCGTTGGGCATATCCTGCCACACCAGCATGCCCATGCGGTCACAGTGGTAGTACCAGCGGGCCGGCTCCACCTTCACATGCTTCCGAATCATGTTAAAACCCATTTCCTTTGTCTTCTCTATATCGAATTTGAGGGCTTCTTCTGTAGGAGCTGTGTACAGGCCATCTGGCCACCAACCCTGGTCGAGCGGGCCAAACTGAAATACAAACTCGTTGTTGAGCAGCATCCGCTGAATACCGTTTGCATCGGGCTCCATACTGATTTTGCGCATGGCGAAATAACTCTTCACCTGGTCCACCACCTTATTGTTTCGCACTACGGCTACCTGCAAATCATACAAATGCGGGTTTTTTGGTGACCAGAGGGTCGGGTTCGTCAGTTTTAAAACCGCTTCGGCGTTGGCAGCCACCTCCTGCTCAGCAATTTTCTTTTTCCCGTCCCAGGCCGAAACTCTGATTTTGTCGTTGGCCTGTGCCTGCTGCACTTCAGCCATTACGGTAACTGTGCCGGCATCTACTGAGGGCGTTTGGCGTGTGCTGGCAATGTAGGTGGAGGGCACAGCCTCCAGCCATACCGTCTGCCAGATACCTGTTACAGGCGTGTACCAGATCGATTCAGGTTTCTTTACCTGCTTTCCACGAGGTTGTGGTCCGTCATCGGTAGGATCCCAGACGCTGATGGTAATTTCCTGCTGGTTCATGTTGTTGAGGTGTGGGGTAATATCGAACGTAAAAGGATCGTAGCCGCCCTGGTGGCTGCCAGCTTTCTTACCATTCACGTATACATCGCATTGCCAATCTACAGCACCAAAGTGCAGCAACAGGTTTCGGCGGCGCAATTTAGAAGGCACCTGTATTTGCCGCCGGTACCACAGCACCTGCTCGGCTCCCACCGTTTTACCAACCCCCGACAGGGCAGACTCTACCGGGTAGGGCACCAGTATAGTTCCTTCGAAAGCGGTTGGCTGAGTGGTTTGCTGAGCTTTGGGTAGTATGGCATATTCCCAGAGCCCGTTTAAGTTTTGCCAGTTGTTGTCGCGCACCTGCTGTGGTCGTGGGTACTCTGGCAAAGGGTTGGCAGGGTTTACCTTTTCGGCCCAGGGACTCATGATTTTGCCTTCTACAGGACGCCAGCCTGAGGCCTTCTGGGCAGAGAGCGGGCCGTGCCAGAGCAGGAACATAACAGATAAGAACAGGTAGTAGTATTTTCTCATAGCTTATCTAGATGTTGTAATAGCGATTCATAAACGAATGTTCGTGCAAATTATCTCAAAAAATTATTTGTAAGAAGCAGCAATTTAGTTTTAGGCTTTGCACCAGTCATTGCACCTAATAAGCATATTAGCCAAACCTTTGTAACTTTTTGAAAACAATCAAAATGGGTTATAAGGCTCTGCATGAACCTAAGCTTTAAAAGCAACAAAATGCCTCCGAAAGGCTATTTTTATTTAAATAATTGCTACCTGTTTGCTTATTGAACAAGGTAGGCCCCGGGTCTTCACAAGATTATTTTTTGCAGTTCCTGTTCATCCGGCGCCCTCTCCTTTAATGCTTTGTTGTTAGCTTTAGGTGCTCCTCACTTTCTTGTAAAGAAACCTTATTTCACCTCACCAGATGGCCTTAAAAGTTGGGAACTAAGGGCAGCAGGCTCACCAAAATTAGGCGTTCCGTCTGCGTTCCAGGTAAACTTTTGAATGCGGGGACTGCGGGAGCCACTACAGCCTTGCCCTTGCGAAGGATTGGCATGGTAAATAATCCAGTCTTCGGTGCCGTCAGGCGATTTAAAAAAGCCGTTGTGACCTGGTCCGTAGGCGTTGTTTGCTGGTTTTTTGGAGAAAACAGGATTGGGGCTTTTGGTCCAGTCAGAAGGTTTGAGCGGATTGCCTCCTTCTTTTAAGGTAAGCATGCCAAGGGCATAGTCATCGGTCCAGCAGCCGCTGGCAGAATAGATCAGAAAAACCTGGCCGTTGTCGTTTTTCAGGATTTGAGGCCCCTCGTTTACCAATCCATTTCTCTCCCAGGGGTACACTGGCTCCGATATCATCACTCTTTCGCCCTCCAGTGTCCAAGGGTTGGTCATGCGGGCAATGTAAAGTTGCTGAATGCCGGGGTCGTTGTTGCCCCTCCAGCCAGACCAGAGAAAATACTGCTCGTCATTATACTCCAGCACGGTTCCATCTATCGCCCATTTGTCGGAGGTATCGGAAATTTTCCCTTTAAACTCCCAGGTCCCGGTGGTGGGGTCATCAGCGGAATTTTCGATGACATACATGCGGTGGTCTGCATCTTGCCCGCCATCTGCGGCAAAATAAACATACCATTTACCGTTGAGGTAATGTAGTTCCGGCGCCCACAGGTTACGGGAATAAAGCCCTTGTGCCGGAGGTGTCCAGACAGTTTGCAAGGTAGCCTCTTTCAGCTGCGACATGTGCTTTGTTTTAGCGAGCCCAATTCTGTTACCCAAGGTGTGGGTGTAGTAGTAGAAGCTGTCTTTCTGAGCCACCCACGGATCTGGCCCACTTGGCAGCAAGGGATTGGTGAAGGTAGTTTCGGGGCCGGTGGATGGCGGTGTAGTGGTTTGGCGCTCTGGCTCGTTTTCTTTTTTACAACCTGCGCTGCTGCACAGCAGAAAGCAGCACAAGGCAAAAAGCAAATGTTTAGGAGTTCTCATAAGCATCTAAATCAGGTAGCAATTTCCGCGGGTAGATTTGCAAGTTTTGCTGGTGATCTACCTGTTATCAGACAGCATGTACTATAGCTTTCTGTATACGGATGATTCAAATTAAACAGGACTTCTGAAGATAAAAAAGGCAAAAGCGACAGCAGGCCAAATCTGATCTTGCTGATAGTGCAGCGTCAGGTTTTCCTTTTTTCTGGTTTACTGATCTAGTAAACTGCTACTAGACTAGTATGGTGGTTTATTCTGAGGATTTACCAATTACCCTAAAGCAATAATAGTTTAACATGTAAATTATGCTAATGAAAACACCTTTCCGGAGGTATTTTTGTTTTTGATTGCTCTAGGGTTAATAAAAAAGTCAGGGCCCTGACCTGCCTTTCAAGACAAATACAGGGCCCTGACAGTAAGAACTCAAAATTAATAGTTCGGGTTTTGAATCAGGTTAGGGTTAACATCGACGTCTCTTTGTGGCAATGGCAGAAGTCTATGGCGGTTTAATACAAAGGTATTAAAAGCCGGATCTCGTTGAATGAGCATGTTCAGCTTTTCCTGGCTCTCGAAATAACCCCAACGGTCCAAGTCGTTCCAGCGGTGGCCTTCCCCGGCCAGTTCTGTAACACGCTCATGCTCTATCTGCTGACGGAATGCCTCCTGGCTTAGCCCTGGTTTTGCCTGAGTTAATGAAAGCAGGCCAACTCTTTGTCTTACACGGTCCACATGCGGATAAGCCTCTGGTGTTCTACCAAGCTCGTTCAGCACTTCAGCATACATCAGCAGCACATCTGCATACCGGATAAAGCGGTAGTTATTAGCCGAACGGAAACCTTCGGCTGTACGACCTGGCAGTGCATCGTTTGAAAATTTTCGCAGCCACACTCTGTTATCATTTGCGCCATAACGAGAAGTAAAGCTTTCGCCATATATCATAGTAGAATCCGGTCCATCCTCATCCATAAAATTAAAGAAGAAGGAAGCACCTACACGAGGATCTCGCTCACCATCTACAGTCTGTTCATTAAACTCATTCACCACCCAACGGTGCATTTCGGCATCGGAGAATCCTACATTGGCTGGTCCAATAAATTGAGGCAGTGGAGTACCATAGTTCTGATTGGGAGTCTGTACGTCATTATCGGTAATCTCAGACTGATTTGTAGCAAACTGCCACTCAAAAACCGATTCTATATTATTCTCTGTAGTGGCTAAAAAGTTATGTCGGTAGTCAGGCACTAGATTGTAAACGTCTTTTCCTTCGCCGATTACTAACCACTCCAACGGCACAAGGGCGGCACCCCAATTGCGCTGCTGCATATAAACCTTAGCTAAAAGAGCGTAAGCAGCTCCTTTGGTAACTCGGCCAATGTCGTTACCGGTGTACCTAATTGGCAATGCATCTGCCGCCTCACTAAGGTCTTTAGCGACTTGTGCCCAAATTTCATCTCTGGAAGAGTTAAATGGCAATTGTATATCACTAGTTGTTTGAGCCGGCTCCAATATTAATGGAACATTACCATATAAGCTAGCTAAATTAAAATAAAAGAAGCCTCTAAAGAATTTTGCTTCTCCCAGTAGACGAGCTTTTAGGTTTTCGTCCATTTCTATACCTGGGACATTTGCCAACACCTGATTTGCGCGAAAAATGCCTATGTAGTTACTCCCGTAAACATCATTTGTTCTTCCAAAATTATAGTCGCTAATAAGGAACCGATCCATATTATTAGGAATTGCAACATCTGGGCTACGGCTAAATGCTTCGTCGGAGCGTACGGTGTAGTAAAACCATTGCCACAAAGCAATAGGACCTCTATGTAAAGTACTGTAGATGGCATTCACACCAAATTGAGCATTATTGGCATTTTCCCAAAACGCATCAGTTGTGGGAGCATTTGGGTTTGGGATATCTAAATCCTCCTGGCAACTGGTTACAAGGAACACAGTTACTATTATAAAATATAATTTCTTTTTCATACAAAATCTTCAAAATTAAATTTTAGAACTCGAAATTTAAACCAACAGAATATACACGACTAGCTGGCCAGTTACCGGCATCTAATCCTCTTTCTAAAATAGGATTGTCTCCACCACCTGTTACATCAGGATCAAGGCCACTGTACTTAGTAATGGTCAGAAGATTTTGTCCACTGATAAAAATACGTGCATTGTTGGTGTGGATTCTGCTCAGGAAGGCAGCTGGCAGATTATAGCCAATTTCCAAGTTTCTGACACGTACGTAAGAAGCATTCTCTAACCAGCGATCAGATTCTCCTCTGTTGTTCAGGATAATACCTTCTTCTGTATTTCGTGCTAATCGAGGGTCAGAAGTGTTGGTGTTCTCCGGTGTCCACGGGCTGATGTCGCGACGGAAGTTGGTGTTCACATATGAATCGAGGATTCTTCTCACGTCGTTGTAAACAGTGTGTCCGAATACGCCAACCAATTGCAGGTTAAAGGTAAAACCACTGTAAGAAGCGTTGAATTGCGCACCAGTTTGCAAGGTAGGCCAAGGAGAACCTGAAAATGCACGGTCGCCGTCATTGATCTGGCCATCACCATTCAGGTCTTTGAAGCGGATGTCGCCAGGTTTAGAAAATGGCTGAATAATAGTACCGGCTTCGTTTACGTGGTTTCTAACTTCTTCTTCGCTCTGGAAAATACCATCTGTTTGCAGCACATACCACTCTCCAATGCCACGGCCAATCTGTGAGCGGGTGTGACCAGCTTGCAGATAGGTCACACCTTCACCAAGATCACCCAATTCTTCTACTTTATTCTTGATGGTTGTAAAGTTGGCTGAAATATCCCATATAAATGGCCCATCTGTACCACTACGGTATGTAGCAGAAAACTCAACGCCCCGGTTACTAATAGAAGCAGCATTTACAAAGGGATCTCCACCAAGGTTACCTGTATAGAAGGCTAGAGGAAGTTGTACCAAAACATCTTCTGAGAGTGAGTGATAATATTCAGCAGTTACCAGTACTCTATTATTCAAGAAAGAGCCATCAAACCCAATGTTTCTAGAAGTTCGGGTTTCCCAGCGAATATCTGGATTAGCTAATCTGGCTTGGTAAGCTCCTACGAAAACACTTTGATCGGGTCCGAAAATAATTCTTGGATTAGTGTTTATAACACCTAAATAATCCCAAGAGCCTACCGTAGCTATTCCTAACTGACCATAAGAAGCTCTTAACTTAAGATCAGACAACCATGCCGCGTTCAGGAAATTTTCTTCGCTTATCCGCCAGCCTAGTGCAATTGATGGGAAGAACTTGCTACGGTTGTCTACCCCAAAACGTGAGTCCTGATCATATCGACCAGTAAGGGTAATTAAATATTTGTCGTCATAGGTATAGTTGAGACGACCAAGAGTTCCATTAATTCTGTAGTTTTCCATAACCCCACCTTCTGAGGTCTGATCACCTATTCCCGAACTGATAGTTGAAAGATAGTCACCTCTTGAATTCCACAATTCATTACGTCTGGCTTCCACTCTTTCTCTTCGATTAAACTGCTGGGTATATCCTACCACACCGTTAATGTTATGGCGGTCGAAGGTTTTTCCAAAGTTTAAGGTGTGCTCTAACAGGATGGTACTGAAATTTTGTCTGTCCTGGTACACGTGAGTAGGCTCGAAAGCCTGCGCTAATACCCAGTTACCTTGCCTGCGCGTATTCTGGTGGAAATCAAATCCGGCATCTACACCCGCATTGAAGCGGTATTTTAACCAGTCAGTAATCTCTAGATCGGCATAGGCGTTACCTACTGCTCTTGTGTATTTATGGGTAGATTCAAACAGCTCACGCATAGCCAGGTAGTTCCAGGCGTAAATAGGCGCAAAATCCCGTTCACCTAGTCCCCAACCGCCAGGGTTATCGGGAGTTATCATGTTTGGATGCCGTACCGGAATTACCGGCAACAACTGTGGCATGTCGTAGAAAGGGTTGGCCAGCAAGGGACGCTCTTCCCAAGAGTGCGTCAGCACCAGATTCTCACCAAAAGTAAACCGGCCTTTCTTGCCCTGAGTGTTCACACGTAAGCTCGCGCGGTCGAAGGTATTTCCTTTCACCACACCGTTGTTGGTGAAGTAAGATCCAGAAATAAGGTAGTTACCTGCCTCACCTCCGCCTGATAAGGTTACGTTATAGTCTGAGAGTGTGCCAATTTGGGTCGTCTCGTCTTGCCAGTCGGTATCGGTTACTGTCCAGTGCCTTACGCTATTAGGACCTGTAGCTGGTGGAGGTGTAAGCGAAACGCTTCCCGGAGGGGTATCGCCTGAGTTGGCATACTGCTGACGTTGTGTGGCAGCAAATTCTTCGGAATTCATTACATTCCACAGTTTAGGGATCTGTTGCACCCCTTGCTTAATCGAAACGCCAATTTTTGCAGGGCCTTGTGCCCCCCTTTTAGTTGTAATGATAATTACACCGTTACCAGCTCTTGAACCATAAATGGCCGCAGCCGAAGCATCCTTCAGAATCTGAATAGACTCAATGTCGTTAGGGTTGATGGTTGGTGAGGCATCTGCAATCATGCCATCTATTACATAAAGCGGGCTGGTGTTCGTAAAACTGGCAACTCCCCGAATGTCAATAGCAGCACCAGCACCCGGACGACCTGAGTTACGCACGGTAACACCTGGTGCCAAGCCTTGGATAGATTCTGCTACGGTAGCCGCTGTCACCTTTCTGGCAGCCTCAGGGGCAATAACAGAGGCAGCTCCGGTTAAGTCTTCCTTACGAATAGTTTGGTAACCGATTACAACCACTTCGCCCAACGTCCTGGAGTCAGGTGCCATCTGAATGCTAATCGTAGAGCGGTTGTTGATTGGAACTTCCTGTTGGGTGTAACCTACGTAAGAAAACACCAGTGTTCCATTCTCTTGCCCATCGGGCACATTAAGCGAAAAGTTTCCGTCAATGTCTGTTACGGCACCAATAGATGTTCCTTTTATAGCTACAGTAACCCCAGGCAAACCGGCACCAGTCTCGTCAGTTACCTTACCAGTTACCGTAATGGCAACCCGAAGATCCTTGCTGATGACATGCCGGGAACGCAGGAAGTCATTATCGGCAGCAACAGCGGTGTTATGCAATGAGAACTGCACCAGCATAATGGTTGCAGTTGTACTTGCCACACCTGATAAGAGATTTGATAAAGTTTTGTTCATAAAATTTTCGGCATGTAGTAAAGTAAAATTTAGTATTCAAAAGATTTTGTTTGGAAACAAGCATCTGCTAAATCAACTTGGGCAGTTGGAGGCATATGCTGCATTATAAATAGAGGAGTAGTTATTAGTAGTTTTTTTAGCATATATTTTTGTATTAGTTACTGTTTCCATACGTAAGCTGTCAACATTAGGTCTGAACGTCTGTTTGTTCTGTTACATCAATGCCACGTTATCGAATTATTTAGCATTTTTCCTGACGCAGCCCATTATTCATTTGCCCTGTTATCGATATAAAATCATGACTTTAATAAATTACTAACATAATTTACTTTTGAGTAAGAGATTGACATAAATACTAAGTGTATTTTTGACATATATTCTTGACGGCAAATTTTTTTTGAAATTTTAACAGAGAATAAGGAATATCTTTCAGATTTGTTTTCTAGTAAGAAGGAAAAACATGTGCATGGGATACTAAAAATCAGGTATTACTGCCAGAATAACAAATAATGTTTTTACGTAATTTGTCTGAAAAGATGTTCACGTAAGGCGTTTTTTTTCAGTCGTCCCAGATCTACTGATTTAAGCAATTTCAGAATTGATTACTAAAAAAGTCAAAAATTGTTTATTTGACAATTATAACGAACATTCGTTGAAAATAAAAAGGAGCACCTGTAAATTTGTCTCTGAAACAATCAAGTTTATGAAACTTCATAATCATTTCCAATGCCCCCGCCTTAATTTTTTTGACTCCCAGATGTCTAATAAGTGATAGTCTTACTGCCGAGAACAAGCTTATTTATTTTTTAAAATTACCATTGCGCCTGCACCTGAATCAGAATGCTCATTATACATAAAAAACAGAGTTATTCCTCTCCAGAGGCGGTACAAGCAGGAGGCTTCCGGGTGTATTAACCATGCAAAGCACCGGAACTACTAGAGGCCTTGTTCAAAGTCCAGTACAATAGAGTTCATGCAGAATCGCTTACCGGTGGGCGGAGGTCCATCGTCGAAGAGGTGACCGAGGTGGCCATCGCAGCGGCCACAAAGCACCTCTATCCGTTCCATTCCGTGAGAATTGTCGTTTTGATAGGTAACACTGTTCTTGCGCAATACTTCAAAAAAACTGGGCCAGCCACAATCGCTGGCAAACTTGGCATCAGAGCGAAACAACGCGTTGCCACAGGCGCGGCAGTAATAGGTGCCAAGCCCTGTATGGTTCCAGTATTTACCGGTAAAAGCACGTTCAGTTCCTTTTTTGCGAGCAATCTGGTACACATCTGCCGGCAATACCCGTCGCCATGTAGAATCTGGAAGCACCAGCCGGGAAGTATCGGTGCGGGAATAATAGGGGTTTTGGTTTTTCTGGGAATCCGTTGCGCCCACAGCGCCTTGCCGGCTAGTCTCCTGCATTTCCTCCCCCAGCCTGCTTTCGGAAGGTGACTGACAGCAAAACAGTGAAACAACAGAAAGTAAAATAAAAGTTATCCAGGTATTCATAAATAGGAATAGTTTAAACGGCTACTGCACTTAACCTAACGCTGCGTGCTGTGCAGCCTATATACGGCAAATAACAAACGATCAGATTGCCTTTCCTTTTCGAAAAAATCTACAAAAGATTTCCCAGCTAAATTATTCAAATCAAAAACGCCTTCCGGAGCATTATTTGTCATTTTTATTCTTAGGCTTGCTGGCCAGTTTTACTGTTCTTAGCCTTACCAATTTCCGGGCTGCTTCGTACTCAATTACAGGCACAAGATTAGCCAGAACACATTATTATGATAAAAACACTCAAAGCAAGAGGAAGCTACCTATCCAGCCCGAAAGAACAGGTGCAGTTTCTGGAATCAAACAGCTGCGCCACGCAAAGGTTTAGAGAAAAGCTACAAACAGCCGACCTGTTTCCGCTTAAGGCACAACACCTGGAAATTTTGCAGGTAAACGTAGGTTATATGTGCAACCAAACCTGCACCCATTGCCATGTAGATGCCGGCCCCGACCGCAAAGAAGTTATGACACGTGATACCATGGCAGCCTGCCTGCAAGCAGTAAAAACTTCGGGTATAAAAACAGTAGATATAACAGGAGGAGCCCCGGAAATGAATCCGCACTTTTGCTGGTTTGTAAGCGAACTGGCAAAGCTTGGCACAGAAGTATTGGTAAGGAGCAACCTGACCATACTCGTATCGAACAAAAAATACCACCAGTACCCAGCCTTTTTTAAGGAGCACCAGGTGCAGGTAATTGCCTCCTTACCGTGTTATACTAAAGCCAATACAGATAAACAGCGAGGCGAAGGCGTTTTTTCTGCTTCGTTGGAAGCAATAAAACGCCTTAACGAAGTTGGCTATGGCAAAGAGAGTACAGGCTTGCTCCTGAACCTGGTTTACAATCCGGGTGGCGCTGCCATTGCTCCTGACCAGCAACGTCTGGAGCAGGATTATAAAAGAGAATTGCTAGAAAACTTTGGATTGGAGTTCAACAATCTCTTTACCATTACTAACCTGCCTATCAGCCGGTTTTTAGACTATTTGCTGATGACCGAAAAATACGAGCAATACATGGAAACGCTTATAAACGCCTTTAATCCGGCTGCTGCAAGAAAAGTGATGTGCCGCAATACTTTTTCTGTTGGTTGGGATGGCCAGTTGTACGATTGCGATTTTAACCAGATGCTACAGTTGCCCCTGAAGCGAGGCCTGCCACAACACATTCAAGACTTTAAAGCTGACCTGCTTCAGAACCGCGAAATAAGTATAGGCCAACACTGCTACGGGTGTACCGCAGGAGCTGGCTCCAGCTGCCAGGGGGCGCTAGTTTAATTCAGGTTTTATATAACTCTTCTGCATTTGCAGCGCCGTTTACCTTAAGGCCATGCCACATGACACAGAACCAG
This sequence comes from Pontibacter sp. 13R65, assembly GCF_047525655.1. Classification (NCBI taxonomy): domain Bacteria; kingdom Pseudomonadati; phylum Bacteroidota; class Cytophagia; order Cytophagales; family Hymenobacteraceae; genus Pontibacter; species Pontibacter sp. 13R65. The sequence goes on along the minus strand of NZ_JBLIQL010000009.1, from coordinate 138,157 downwards.
CTGATAATTTTCGCAAAAAACACCGAGAAAGGAAAAGTAAAAACTAGGCTTGCCAAAGATATAGGAGATGATCAGGCGCTTTTGGTGTACCAGAAACTGCTGGGGCACACGCTGCAGGTAATAGCACAGGTGCCTGACACCGACAAAGCCCTGTACTACGACTCATATATTCCCCAACAAGACAGCTGGAAAAATGCGCACTATCAGCAATACGTGCAGCAAGGCCTCGACCTGGGAGACCGCATGTTCCAAGCCTTTTCAGCTGCTTTTAAAAAAGGTTATAAACGCGTAGTTCTGATTGGAACAGATTGCCCGGAGCTCTTGCCGGAGCATATACAAACTACCTTCACTTATTTGCAGAAGGAGCCGGTGGTCATTGGTCCCGCAAAAGACGGAGGCTATTACCTGATTGGCACCACAGAACCTTTGAAAGCCCTCTTCTATAACAAAACATGGAGCTCTCCACTGGTACTGCAGCAGACTCTAGGCACCCTACAGGCTATTAAAAGAACCGCTTTGCTCCTGCCAACACTCTTCGATCTGGACGATGTGCACGACCTGGCACTGTTTCCTCACTTTGGCCCCTGAGCCTGCTTCAGCTTCGACTTTTTGATAAAACGGTTATAAAGATTCACCAGCTTTAGCTGCGGCACTCCCAAGTAGTACAAGCCCCAGATCAGGAAAAAGACAGCTTGAAGCCTGTACACCCCATTCTCTCTGTACTTTTTAGCTGAGGTGGTAACGGCAACAGGAATGAGCTTAAAGTGGGTGACTTTCCGGATTCGGCCAATAATTTCCTGGTCTTCCATTACCACCAGGTCTTCTCGAAAGCCTCCGATACTGTGAAACAGGTCTTTCCGGATAAACAAGCTCTGGTCGCCAAAGCGCACACTGTCAACATCGAAGCGGGTAAAAAAGGCATTGGCTTTTAAAAACCAATGATCATCATTGAACTGTAACCTGAAACAACCAGCCCCATAACCAGAAGAATGGCTTCCTGTTAGTAGCTGTGCAAATTTTGCAGGCGGATAGGTGTCGGCGTGCAGAAAATACAGAAGCTCACCTGTAGCTACCTGGGCTCCCGCATTCATTTGGGCTGCTCTTCCTTTTTTGGGCGATGGCACTACTATGGCGCCGGCCTCTGCCGCTAAGGCCTGCGTTTGGTCTGTGCTGCCTCCATCCGATACCACAATCTCCCGCACCTTGTCTTTCCCTGCCTTTAACAGGTACGAAATAAGCTGCTGAATTCCTTCTGCCTCATTATAAGTGGGAATAATAATGCTGATGCTTTCTGGCATAAAAAATAAACAGGTTCTTGCGTTTAGGTAGTACAACAGCCAGTGGTGAATTCGGTTTTCACTTCTTCCGGCTTTTAGGCCCTTACTACCGGCAACAGCTCCTTCCTCTACTCAACCATTAAATTATTCAAATGAAAATGGCCTTCCAGAGCTTAAAATCAACTTATCTCACCAAGGCTTGAGCAAGGACAGCACAATAAATTCAAGAAATTTTTATACCTTAGTTAAACACCTCCACCCACAATACTTTTCTTCCGAGCAGGGGGAGCTACCCTAAGCACTATTTTACTCCAAAATAACCGCATACCCAAATTTGCCCCTTTTCGTTAGTAAATTATTCTAAACCTAAAAACCTGAGCATGACGCTTCGCAAAACATTTCTATTCCTGGGGCTGAGCCTGGTCCTTCGCCTGGCCGCCTTTGCACAAGAACCTACATCATACCGCTTTACCCTGGACCTAACCAAGGTGCAAAACGACCGTGTAATGGTTACTATGCTGGCGCCTGCCATATCCCAGAAAGAAATTATTTACAACATGCCCAAAATTGTGCCCGGCACCTATTCTATCTCCGACTTCGGAAAGTTTATAAATGATTTCAAAGCATTCGATAAAAACGGTAAGCAGTTACAAACCGAAAAGCTCGACGAAAACCGATGGAAAGTGACCAATGCCACTGCCCTCCATAAAATAACCTATTGGGTAGACGACACCTTTGATACGCCAAAGCGGGAAGATATGATTTTTGAGCCAGCCGGCACGAACATAGAAGAAAATAAAAACTTCCTGCTCAACACCTACGGTTTTATTGGATACTTCGACAATATGAAACAGGTGCCATACGAACTGAATATTACTAAACCAGCAGGCTTCTATGGTTCCACTCCCTTGCAGGCTGTTTCTACCACTGCTACTTCAGACAAGTTCCAACTCGACAATTACATGGACCTGGCCGACAGCCCACTCATGTACAACGTACCCGACACCACAGTGCTGCGCCTGGGAGAAACAGAAGTACTGGTTTCAGTTTACAGCCCAACAGGCAAGGTAACCTCCGGCCCTATAGCAGCCAACGTGCAGGATATACTAGAAGCGCAACGTAGTTACCTGGGAGGAACTCTACCCGTAGATAAATACGCTTTCCTGATTTATGTGCCGGAGAAGGTAGGTAAAACAGGCTCCTACGGAGCGCTGGAACATTCCTATTCCTCCGTTTATTTTCTGCCAGAAATGCCCGAAGCACAATTCACTTCTACGGTGCGCGATGTGGCAGCACACGAATTTTTCCACATTGTTACGCCGCTCTCTATTCACTCAGAAGAGATCGGCAACTTCGATTATATAGAACCCAAAATGTCGAAGCATTTGTGGTTATATGAAGGAGTAACTGAATATTTTGCATCGCACGTGCAGGTGTACGAAAAACTTATTTCTATAGAAGATTACATGGAAAAGGTGCGGGAGTACATTTTTACGGCGCGTAACTATTATAACGATACCCTGCCCTTTACCGAAATGAGTGCCCGCGTGCTGGAGGAGCACGAGGAACAATACCCCAATGTGTACCAGAAAGGCGCCCTGATCGGTCTGGTGCTGGATATTCGTTTGCGGGAATTATCGGATGGGAAATACAGCTTGCGAGACCTGATGCTGGACCTGTCTAAAACCTACGGAAAAGACAAACCCTTTCAGGACGATGAGCTGTTCGACAAAATAACTGAACTTACTTACCCGGAGATACGTGACTTTTTCACAAGATATGTTGAAGGATCGGAGCCACTGCCCTTACAGGAAACCTTTGCCAAAGTTGGCATTCGCTACGACCCGGACGGTACCCAAACAGTAAACTCATACGGAGGTTTTGTACCAGGCCTCGACCAGGAAACCGGGCGGATTACTGTAGCAGAAACAGGCGAAATGGATGCCTTCGGCAAGGAAATCGGGTTTAAGGCCGGGGATCAGCTGATCTCGATGAATGGCAAAGAAATCACTCCCGAAACAGTGCGCGACCTAATAGGATTTGAGCTTCAGAATGCGGCTCCCGGAAGTAAAATCGAGTTTGTGGTTGCCCGCCGAAACAAGGCCGGTAAGCTGAAAAAGAAAAAACTAAAAGGGAAAGTGACTACTGTAAGTAGCTCTGTTATGCATAGATTAGAGCCAGCTCCTGCCCCCTCCGCACCGCAGCTGGAGTTGCTCCGCGCCTGGCTGAATTTGTAGTACCAACTACAGCTTTTACCTTGATTCATATTAAAAGCAGCCACACCTCCTGCAGGTGTGGCTGTACCTATTTAAGGTCCGGAACAATTTTGGAGGCGAAGCTATAAACAAGCGGCCCTTTTGCCCGTTCTATGGCAGAAATTATTTAAATTGATTGGAATATGAAAACGTTGATTTGTTAGTCTAAGATAACTCCTCCTGCATGCGTCTTCTTTTTTACCTGCTCACGCTCTTACTCTTGGCCTTATCTGCTGAAACGGAGGCACAAGTAAAAAAAGCTACCATTAGCGGGTATGTACAAACAGCTGCAGATGCCCAGGCTCTGCCAGGTGCTACCGTGGGCGTACCGTCGTTGGGAGTAGGCGCTATAACTGATGGCAATGGGTTTTTCAGGATCCAACTGCCGGTTGGTACCCACACATTGCAAGTCACTTTTATAGGCTACACACCAGTTTACCAAGAAATAACTGTCAGTGGTTCCAACCTAACTATTGATTTTGAGCTTCAGGCCCCTGGTAATATGTTGCAGGAGGTGGTGGTGGAGGCAAACAACTTACGCCAGAAACTCAATACTTCTCAAATGAGCGTCGATCTGCTCACCTCAACAGAAGCCAAGCTCCTACCTGCCTTATTTGGAGAAGTAGATCTTTTAAAGACACTGCAACTCAAACCGGGAGTACAATCAGGAGGCGAAGGCGCTTCAGGGCTGTATGTGCGAGGCGGTGGCCCCGATCAGAACCTGGTCCTGCTCAACGAGGCCGTTATATATAACCCTTCGCACCTTTTCGGCTTTTTTAGTGTATTTAACCCCGATGCGGTTCGCAGTGTGGAGCTCTACAAGGGTGGTTTTCCAGCTCAGTTTGGAGGCAGGCTGTCGTCGGTGGTAGACGTGGAGCTCAACAAAGGCAACCCCGATAACTTTTCGGCTAGTGGAGGGCTTGGTATTATCTCCTCGCGCCTTACGCTGGAGGGCCCCATTGCTAAAGACAAATCTTCTTTTATTATTTCAGGGCGCCGCACCTATTCTGATATTTTTACCCGCATGCTCAACAGAGCCAACCAGGGTAATTCCGATTACAGCCCTATCCCTGATTATTATTTTTACGACTTGAACGGCAGTTTTAACTTCAAATTGTCGAAGAAAGACGAGCTGACCTTTAGCAGTTATTATGGCAGAGATTTTTTCAACTTCAGCGACGACAAATTTAAAGTCGGGTTTGACTGGGGCAACTCCATGGCCTCACTTGCCTGGAAACACAAATTCAACTCAAGGGCCTTTGTCACTACTTCTCTCTCCACCAGCAACTACCAATACACCATAGCTAACGAAATAGATGTTTTCTCGCTCCGGCTCCGGTCCGATATTCAGGATTTTAGCCTGAAGTCTGACTTTAACCTTATATTAAATGAGAAGCACCAACTCAAAATCGGGGCTATGGCTACCAGCCACGGCTTTACCATTGGCCGCCTGAACTTCCAAGGCGACGACGACCGGTTTTCGGTGGCAGCAGGTAACAGTTTTAAAGCTATGGAGTTTGGCGCTTATATCTCCGATGACTTTACGCTGAACTCCCTGTTCACACTAAATTACGGCCTTCGGTTCTCTGCCTTTCATAACAGCGGTAAAAACTATGTCGGATTGGAGCCCCGCGCGTCGGCCAAGTACAACCTCTCCGAAACGCTGGTACTGAAAGGTAGCTTTGCCAGCATGATGCAGTACATCCATCTGGTTGCCAACTCAGGGGCCTCGATGCCAACTGATGTCTGGTACCCCTCCTCCCCCAATGTGCGGCCACAGCGATCTCAGCAGGTAGCGCTGGGCGTAAGCAAACTTTTTGGCAAAGGGCAATTTATGCTTACCAATGAAGTGTACTACAAATGGATGCACAACCAGCTCGACTTTCGCGACGGGGCCAATTTGTTTGTGAACGACAGCCTGGAAAATGAATTTTTGTTTGGCCGGGGCGAGAGCTACGGAAATGAGCTATACCTTGAAAAGATAAAAGGGAAAACAACCGGTTGGATCGGCTACACCCTCTCCTGGACTTACCGCCAGTTCCCTGAAATAAACGATGGCCGCAAATTTCCGAACCGTTACGATCGCCGGCACGACATCAGCTTGGTGCTGCTGCACAAACTCAACCGGCGCATTAGCTTTACAGGGGCTTTTGTATACGGCACCGGCAACGCCTACTCACTGCCGGTGGCCAGGTTTGCACTCCAGGATGTGGAGGGACGCACGGCCTCTATTGTACCTATTTATTCCTACCGCAATAGTTTCCGGCTTGCTGCTTACCACCGCCTGGACCTGGGCCTGGTCCTAAAGATGAAACCGAAACGCGGGGAGTCGGACCTTACATTCAGCGTTTACAATGCCTACAACCGCCGCAACCCGTACTTTGTGTACTTCGATCAGTTAAACGACGAAGTAGAAAACACGCCAATTGCTTTTAAAGCGAAGCAGGTGTCTTTGTTCCCGATTATCCCATCGGTTACCTATAACTTTAAATTCTGATGAAACTGAAGTTTGTTCTCATTTATATGCTCCCGCTGCTTTTATGGCTCCCAGCCTGTAACATGCAAAAAGATATTGAGGTGGTATTGCCTGAGTACAAGCGGGAACTGGTGGTAGAAGGCTACCTGGAATATGGCAAGCCATTTCGGGTAACCGTGCTCGAAAGTGCCAGTTACTTTGATAAGCCAGAGGTGCCGCTGGTACCTGATGCCAAGGTGTTCATTACTTACCGGGGGCGCAGAATACCGCTGCGCTACCAGCCTCATGCGGACCAAGTGCAAAACAAATACTACACCCATCGCTCCGATGAAGTCATGACTGGGAGCCCAGGTGATGTGTATAGTCTGGAGGTGAGCGATGAGCAAGGCCGAAAAGTAACGGCCACTACCACTGTTTTACCCAGAGTACCTATCGATACTATTGAGTGGCGTTTTAACTCGAAAGAGGAGGCTTTGGTGTTAACAACTTTCCAGGACGACCCGAACCTGCCTAACTTCTACCGTTACGTTGTGCACCGCGATAGTGTCGAAAAGGCCTCGTCAAGGGATTTCGTGGCAAGTGATGAGTTAACCAACGGTCAGCGTGTGTCGCTTGGTGGCGGCTACAACTACAAAAAAACAGATACGCTTATTATCTCGCTTTACCACATCGAAAAAAAATATTTCGATTTTCTAAACTCCACCTCCGATGCCAAAAACGCCAATGGCAATCCTTTTGCGCAACCATCGCGCATTAAATCTACTGTGGAGGGAGGTATTGGCATATTCACTAACCTTGTTTACGATCGCAAACTGGTCGTAATAAAATAAGCCTGTAAATACGGCTCCAGAGTTTATTGCTGCGCTATGAAGAGAGCGTATTTTCTCCATCAAACTTAATCCTTTGGCATAGTAGTAGGTAAAACAGGAGAGGCTAAACTCCTACTTTCTACTGCACCCGGATCAGCTCACGGATGAGCATGGTCATACGGGGTTCGGCTTTGGCGGCCGCCGCCAAAATGTCGGACAGTACTACTTTCTTCAGCTTATCGGGAGTACACATGTCGGTAATAACAGATATGGCAAATACAGGCATGTTCATGTGGCGTGCAGCAATTACTTCCGGCACCGTAGACATGCCAACCGCGTCGGCACCAATCATAGCCAGGTAACGGTATTCAGCTTTGGTTTCCAGCATAGGTCCGGGCACACTTACATACACTCCCTCCTGCAGATCAAAGTCAGCATCTTCTGCTATTACCATCGCCTGCCGAATCATACTCTCGTCATATACCTCGCTCATATCCGGGAAGCGTACTCCCAGCTCATCCAGGTTTTTACCTACCAGCGGGTTGCTTGGCTGCAGGTTAATATGGTCGGTTATCACCATCAGGTCGCTGGTGTAGAATTGTGGGTTTAACCCGCCTGCTGCATTCGAAACAAATAATTTCTGAACGCCCAGCAGTTTCATGACACGCACCGGAAACACCACCTGGTTCATAGAGTACCCTTCGTAGTAGTGGAAACGCCCCTGCATCACCACCACGTTTCGCCCGGCCAGTTTTCCAAAAATTAACCTGCCGGAGTGGCTCTCTACCGTAGAAACCGGGAAATTCGGAATATCGGCATAAGAGAGGCTGTATTCTACTTCAATTTCTTTTACCAGAGCCCCAAGGCCTGTACCCAATATGATTCCAAATTCAGGCGTAAAACCATTGATCTTTTGCTTTATAAAAGTAGCTGTTTCCTGTAGTTGCTGCATGGCGAAATTTTGAATGAGTAGATGAGTGATTAAATAACTATTCAAGAGGCCATTGATAGTACTTTGCTGAAGGTAACATGATTTAAATTATTCAAATAAAAATTGCCTTCCAGAGCGTTATATGCTATCAAATACCTATGGCACCTCGTAGTTTATGATGTCAAATTTAACATTTTCGGGCAATCATTGCCCACTCCTGCTAAATAAAAAAGCCACTCCCGAAACTGGTTCGGGAGTGGCTTTGATGTTAAGTGACGCAGTGGCAGCTTATTGTATAGAAAGCTCGTAAGGCATGCGGGCCTGAATCCCTTGCAGGTTCTCTACTCTTTTGTAAAGCTGATACATCGGGTAAAGTTCTCCTAGCTCTGCCTTTACGGCACGTTCTTTTACCTGAGAGCCCATGTCGCCCATTAAGCCTTCGAACAACGACTTGGCCCTGGGAAGTTCGCGTAGTCTGTAATCGTCTGCCACACCCGCTTTGGCGGCGGCAATTTCGATGGCTGTTTCCAAACCTCCGTGCACATCTACCAGCTTCCGCTCCTTGGCCTCAATGCCAGACCAAACCCTGCCCGATGCAAACTGCTTCAGCTGGTCTTGTGTCATGTTACGGCCCTCGGCTGCTTTACTGGTGAACACTTCGTAAATATTATTGATTTCCCGCTGTATTACTTCTTTCTCAAAATTCGTCATAGGACGGCTAACAGTGGGTACATCGGAGTATTGGCCGGTGCTTACCCTGTCGGTGGTAATGCCAAGCTTATTTTTAAAGAAGCCTTCCATGTTTGGTATAATGCCAAACACACCAATGCTGCCAGTAATGGTATTGGGGTGAGCCACAATAGTATCGCAGCCCATGGCCAGGTAATAACCACCCGAAGCTGCCACATCAGACATAGAAGCAATGACAGGCTTCACTTTTCTGGTCAATTGAATTTCGCGCCACAGAATGTCTGAGGCAAGGGCGCTTCCGCCCGGAGAGCTAATGCGCAGTACAACTGCTTTGGTACGGTCATCTAAACGCGCAGTGCGAATGGCTTCTGCAAACCGTTGGCTGCCAATGTTATCTTCCTTGCCCTCACCGTCTACAATGTCGCCTTCGGCATAAATAACGGTGATTCTGTTTTTAGACGAAGATGATTCTTCTTTTCCTTCAACATTTTTATATTTGCTCAGCTGTACCAGGTGCAGTTTTTCATCTTCTTTCAGGCCAGCCTGCTCCTTCATAAAAGAGATAGCCTCGTCGTAATAGCCAACGTCGGTAATCAGGCCCAGCCTTTTGGCATCCTGCGCATCGTGCACCAACATGTTATCCGATATGTTTTTCAGTTCCTCGTAGGTTTTGCCTCTTGCCTTGGCTATGTTCTGCAGTTGGTAATCGTTTATCGAATTAAGGAAGGAGTTCATTTGAGTACGGTTGGCCTCGCTCATTTTGTCGAGGAAGAAAGGCTCCACTGCACTTTTAAAGTCACCTACTTTGAAGATCTGTGCCTGAATATCGAGTTTCTCGAGGGTACCTTTAAAGAAAAAAACTTCGGAGCTGATGCCGTTAAATTCCAGCGTACCCAATGGGTTCAGGTAGATCTTATCGGCAACAGAAGCCAGGTAAAATGCCTTTTCGGAAGTAGCATCGCCGTAGGACACAATATATTTGCCTGACTTTTTGAATTCAATCAGCTCGTTCCGGATTTCCTCCAGCTTACCCATGCCAGCATCTACAAACCCCAGGTTCAGGAAAATACCATTTATATTTTCATCGTCTTTTGCTTTGCGGATAGCGGCTTTAATCTGGTCGAGGCCATCGCTGCTGGAGAAAGAACCAAACGAAAACCCAAGCTCCTGCAACGGGTTATTCGGGTCTCTTTCAGCAATTTGCTTATCTAGTTTTAGCTCCAGTACAGAGTTTTTGGTAATCTCAACTTCGCCTTTGGAGGCTGTGGCGGCTACAATGCCGAACATGATCAGCATTCCGACGAAAAAGAATATGAACAGGCCCAGAATAGTGGCTAGTACATATTTCAGAAAATTCAACATTTTTACGATAGGTTTTAGTAAGCGATATAATAAGCCTGGTGAGGCCTACAATACAATAAGCAAATTTACATTTAATAGTTCAACCAATGTACCTACCTTTTTGGACTATTATACCAACAAGCACATTTTATAGACGAACCAAAGGATATTGCATCTAATAAAGTTAAGGGGCAGCACCACCAGAAAATAGCACAAAAGAGATGCTAATACCTATACTTGCTTCCCCACTGCGACTTTAGTTGTTTGCGCATTTCTGTTTCGCGCGCGTTCTTACCAGGGTCGTATAAAATCCGATTTGCTACGCCATCCGGCATAAATTCCTGGGGCACAAAATTGCCTTCGTAGTCGTGGGCGTATTTGTAGTTGTTGCCATAGCCAATTTCCTGCATCAGCTTTGTGGGGGCATTCCGGATGTGCATGGGCACAGGAAGGTTTCCTGTTTGCTGCACCAGTTGCCGGGCCTGCTTTATGGCTTTATAGGAGGCATTGCTCTTAGGTGATGTAGCCAGATAAACTGTGGCCTGCGACAGAATAATTTCTGCCTCCGGGTAACCAATCATCTGCACCGCCTGAAAGCAGGAGGTCGCCATGAGCAGCGCATTCGGGTTTGCCAGCCCTATGTCTTCGGAGGAGGCGATAAGCAAGCGACGCGCGATAAATTTCGGATCTTCGCCGCCTTCTATCATGCGGGCAAGCCAATACACGGCCGCATTCGGGTCGCTACCTCTGATCGATTTAATAAAGGCCGACACCAGGTCATAATGCATTTCCCCGGATTTGTCGTACATCACGATGTTCTGCTGCGCCACTTGCTGCACCAGTTCGTTGGTTACCACCACCTGCTCCCCTTTCACACCCTCGGCTACAATCTCCAGCAGGTTCAGCAGCTTACGGGCATCCCCACCGGAAATGGTAAGCAGCGCCTCGTACTCCTGCACGGTTACATTCAGGTTGCGAAGCCACTCGTCTTCGGCCAGCGCTTTGTTTACCAGCGCTATCAGTTCGTCTTTGGTCAGGTGCTTTAAAATGTATACCTGGCAACGCGACAAAAGGGCCGAAATAACTTCAAACGATGGATTTTCGGTGGTAGCGCCTACTAGTGTCACGGTTCCTTTTTCTACGGCCCCCAGCAGCGCATCTTGCTGCGATTTGTTAAAACGGTGAATCTCATCTATAAAAAGTACCGTGCCATGCCTTTTACGGGCCTGCTCTATCACCTCCCGAATATCTTTTACGCCAGAGTTTATGGCACTTAAGGCCACAAAAGGCAATTTCATCTGGTTAGCTATAATATTGGCCAGTGTTGTTTTTCCGACACCCGGAGGTCCCCAGAGAATCATAGATGGAATAACGCCTCCTTCGATGTAACGCCTGAGAATGCCGTTTGGCCCTACCAGGTGCTGCTGCCCTGCATACTGATCGAGAGAGTGTGGGCGCATGCGCTCGGCCAGTGGTATGTTAGGTTGAATCATCTGCAAAAAATTAGCCCCTAAGTTAATCAAAATGGAGCGGACTCCCTTTCAGGATCGCATGGAATTGCAACGCCTACAAAAACACAGGGACTTGCCAGGCTACTTTGCCCTAGGCATAATGTAGGCTTAAACCCCTCTGGAAGGCTATTTTCATTAGAATAATTTAAACCGTCAGAAGGCTTTTCAAGGTGATCTGTGCTGCCACTTTACTCCTTAACCAATTTTAGCACCTGCCTTACATTTTTGTTTCCTGTTATTTGCACCACATACTGGCCGGGCTGTAGTTGCTGGCTAAAAGGTAGCAACAATTCACCTGCTGCGTTTACCTGTAGCCGCGCCTGCCATACCATACGGCCGCTTATGTCGTGCACCTGTACCTGCACTGGCTGCCCCTCTGCAAGGCCGCTGACAAAGACCTGGCCATTAGAAGTTGGATTGGGGTACAGTTTTACTTCAGGCTTTGAACTGATGTTGCCAGCCACAGAGGTAGGTTCCATTATTTTGAGTGTGCCGGTAGCCTCGCCACTGTAATTCGGATCTTCTATTACAGCTACCACCGCATATTCTCCTACAGCTACCGGAGCTGCCGCTGCACCATTATAAGTAACAGCCACAGGCAAGCCTGCCGGTGTGGTAGCATAGGTTACAGCTATCGGCTTCCCGTTAAAGGGCTGCTCCAGCTCTGTTAATGCAATGGTGGCAGTTGCCTTTGTTACAGTGAGCACCCCTGGCACAAAAGTAAATGTATAATTTGCGTCTTCTCCTCCTGCTACGGTGATAGGGTAAGTTCCCACTGCACTGTTTACAGTAGCAGTAGTAGCAGCCTGGGGCAGTTTGGCAAGATCTGACGCCTTGTCGTTGTTCACAAAGCCGGTGTAGGTAAGCGTAAACACAGGATTAACTTCTTTATAAACCCGTTGCTGATCTTCAGCCTTCACCTGCAATTCTTTTTTAGAAACGGAGAACGATTGCTCTACCGCCTGGGCTGCATTGTGGTTGGCATCTCCTGCCTTTGTGGCTCTAATTTTTATTGTACCGGCACCCGTTATGGTTAGGGTACTGCCTGCTACTGTAGCCGGACCGGATACTACACTATACCGAACAGGCTCATCGCCTCCGGTACTGGCACTTTCTAACTGAAAGGATTCATCGCCGTATTGCTTGCTCTCTATTGCCGGAAATGTTATTTGCTGCCCTGCCTTGCGCACCACCAACGACCCGCTTGCCTGTCCGGTATAGTTCTGGTCTGTAATGGTGGCTACAATAGCATATGTACCTGCATTAACCGGGGCAGTCGTGTTTCCGCCGTACGTGATGGAGTTGCTAAGCCCTGCCGGTGCGGTGGTAACCGTAACTGCGCGGGGCAGGCCTGTATAAGTTTGGGAGAGGCTGCCAAGTGTAACAGTGGCAGCGGCTTTCCGGATCACCAGTTCTGCCTCTTTGCTGACCGACTGATAATTCGGCTGCTCTGCCAGCGTAGCTTTAATTTTTACAGTTCCGGCCTTTTCTATGGTTACTGTTCTGTTTCCGGCACCCGATAAGCGGACTTCGCCGGTACCTCCTGCCACAATGCTGTAAGTAATGGTGCCTTCTACATTGGCTGTTGCGGCCAGGTTAAACGCGTTGTCGCCGTAGGTTTTGGTAAGGTCGTTAAAGGTCAAGACTGGTACCGCTTTCTTTACTTCGAAGCTTCGTTCCACAGCCTGTGCAGCCTCAAAATTAGTGTTACCAGCCTGAGTAGCTCTTATGGTTACTTTTCCCACTCCAGTTATAGTTACTTTTTTACCTGAAATGGTGGCTGGTCCGGATTTTACGGCGAACACCACGGGGTTACCCGACCCTCCTCCTGTTGCCGCAACATCGAAAGGGGCCACGCCAATGGTTTTATCCGGAATAGCAGGAAAAGAGATAGTTTGAGTGCCTTTTACAATGGTAACAATTATATCGCGGTAAGCCTGGCGGTATCTGAAGTCTTCGGCTATAGTCGCCCTTAATAGTACTGTACCTTGCTTTATTGTTTGCAGCATCTGGTTGTTAGTTCCCGAAAGCCTTGCTTCTCCGGTGCCACCAGGCAGCAGCGTATAGGTTATTAAGCCAGATGAATTGGAGGAAGCCGTCAGGCGGACTGGGCTGCTCTCGAATGGTTGGTCGTAATCAAAAAAATCGTGTAGTTCCGGGTATGGCTTTTTACCGTCCTGCAGATACTCAGCTGGTTGCTCCGGCAGTTTTAAACTGTGTGCCCACAAGGCTCCTGGTGAGGTAAAAATGGCAATGAGCAGCCAAAAAAATTGAATCCAACTTGTTGTAAGGTAATTAACAGAAGTAATTTTCTTTGTCATGTTGAGGTATGTCATTCCCTTTTATGGCAGGTACTAACAGCCAATGCAGGTGCTCCGATTTAATTGGCACCGCTTAAGCTTCCGCCGAAAGATAGGGCATAATTCAATTCACATACCGCTATGTGCTAAAAAGGTTGCAGCCAATGGCTACTTATATTAAAAAATGTGGATATTTATATACAGTATCCATGTTAAGCATGTCAAAACAAATCAGAAGATCAATTTTAGATGGACTCAATTTGAGTGATGAGATAAAAAATGGGCAACCACGCTGTGTAAGTAATAGAATGTAAAATGTAGGCCGCTTTTTATGAGCCTTCTTATTTGATCCAGGATCACTCACCTAATCAACATTGCTATAAATTAACCTTTTAATAGTTTAGCCAACAAGCTCTTTAACGCTTGGTGACCAAATTATTCTAATGAAAAAGGACTTCCGGAGGTATAAGCGAAACTTATGGTCCTAGGCTTACAATACATTAAAAGAGGTGCAGCAGGCTATAACAGCGCTACCTTAAATTAACAAAAGTGTTACACTACATTTACCTGCCTGATTAGAAACTATCCGCTGTATTCTTCTTAAATTATCAGCAAATAAATTAACCGACTCTTTATGCTGCAAAAAAACTTACTCACGCTTCTGCTTTGCTTAAGCCTTTCGCTTACGTTTGCCCAAAAATCTTCCACGCCAGTTTTAAAAGAAGGAAAAGCCGAAAAAGCCGGCATGAGCACTGAACGGCTTCAGCGCCTGGACCGGGTGCTGCAGGAGTATGTAGACAAAGGCTACCTGCCAGGAGCAGTAACCATGATTGTGCGCAATGGTACCATTGTACATTACAAAAGCACTGGCTTCAGCGATGTAGAACAAGCCACTGCCTTGCGCCGCGATGATATATTTAGGATCGCTTCTCAAACAAAGGCCATTACCAGTGTGGGTGTGATGCTCCTATTTGAGGAAGGCCGCCTGCTGCTCGACGATCCTATTTCGAAGTACATTCCTGCTTTTAAAAATCCGCAGGTGCTCGACCAGTTCAACCCTGAAGATACTACCTTTACCACCGTGCCGGCAAAGCAGGAAATCACTATCCGGCAGTTGCTGACACATACCTCCGGCATCAGCTACGCCGGCATAGGCATGAAAAACGCGGTGGCCATTTATGCCAAACACCAGGTACCAAGTGGCATTGGCACTCCACAGGGCAAACTTTCGGAAGCCATGCAGGCGCTGGGAAAACTGCCACTGGTGCACCAGCCAGGAGAGCGTTTTACCTATGGCCTTAATACCGATGTGCTGGGCTACCTGATTGAGGTGGTGTCGGGGCAACCGCTCGATCAGTTTTTCAGGACCCGCATTTTTGAACCGCTTGGCATGAACGATACTTATTTCTACCTGCCTTCCGACAAGCAAAACAGGCTGGTCAGGCTCTACAACGAAAATCAGGACAGGAAGCTACAGGTAACACAAACCCGCAACGGACTTACACCTGACTTCCCGAAAGAGAATGGCACGTACTTTTCTGGTGGTGCCGGTTTATCCTCTACCGTATATGACTATGCTATTTTTCTGCAGATGCTGCTCAACGGTGGGGAGTATAATGGCAAGCGCTTGTTAAGTCCTACCACCGTACACCTCATAACAACCAACCAGATCGGTGAATTGAACCAGGGCATTAGTAAGTTTGGCCTGGGCTTTTCGGTGGCTACCGATAAAACGGCAGCCCGCTTGCCTGTTTCGGAAGGAACCTATGAGTGGGGCGGAATTTTTGGCACCACTTATTGGGTAGATCCCAAAGAAGGCATTGTAGCGCTCATTTACACTCAAAAATACCCCAACAGCTACAACGACCTGAGCGACAAATTTAAGGTGATGGTGTACCAGGCGATCACAAAATCAAATAAGTAAGCGATATGATACAGCAGAACTGCCACTGGTGAAGAAACTACTCTGCGCCAGCAGCGGAACAAAAGCTGCTAACGAAGGCAAGCGGATGCCAGATAGTGGCATCCGCTTATTTTTTGCATCAACCAATTTTCACGACATAGTTTCTTGCTCCTATATAGGCCAATATAGCTAACCACTGCAGGAGCTAAAGATAAAACAGTTGCTAAAATCCTATACCTTTGCAGCATGAATAAGCAAGTGCAAGTGCATGCTGCGCTATTTCTGGTTGCGCTGATCTACGGCAGCAACTACAGCATTGCCAAAGAAGTGATGCCAGACTATGTGGGGCCTTTTGGTTTGATTATTATCAGGGTAGTTTCGGCGGCTATCTTTTTTGGCTTGCTCTCAAGGCTTGTTGTGAAGGAGCGCATTATCGGCTGGGCCGACAACATGCGGTCTATCGCCTGCGGCGTTACTGGTATAGCCATTAATCAGCTTTGCTTTTTTGGCGGCCTTAACCTGACAGCTCCTATTAATGCAGCCTTGTTGATGGTAATAAGCCCGGTTACAGTGCTGATTTTTTCGGCTTTGCTCCTAAAAGAGCGTGTCGGCTCCCGAAAGATAAGTGGCATTGTACTGGCTTGCCTGGGTGCGCTCCTACTTATCAGCAGTTCGCATAGCGCCGGAGTAACAGGCAATTGGCTCGGCGATGTGCTCATAATCCTGAATGCCACCAGCTTTGGAATGTACCTGGTGCTTGTAAAACCACTGATGGCCAAGTACAATGCGATTACAGTAGTGAGCCGCATCTTTTTGGTAGGCGCTTTTATTGTGGTGCCCTTTGGCTTTAACCAGGCACTCAGCCCCGATTACAGCAGTTTCCCGGCTTCTATATGGGCTGCTATTCTTTTCATGATAATCGGTGTGACCATCGTTACTTACCTGCTCAATACCTGGGCATTGAAATACGCCAATCCTTCCCTGGTAGGCATTTATATCTACCTGCAGCCCGTGCTGGCTATACTTATCGCAGTTTGGTTTGGAAAAGATGTGTTCACCATACCGAAAGCACTTTATGCGCTCATGATTTTTGGAGGAGTTTACTTAGTAAGCCGAAACAAACAGCTTACGAATAAGACAACCGAGGAAGCACCTGCCGCTTGAGTTTACGGGTAGAACAGGCAATACATACCGCCTTCTTTTGCCAGGGATGCGGGCCCGATTAATTACAAAGCCATTGGCCTGCCTGAAAACGTATTCGCGGTTCCCACAATAAGCCAGCCCCTGTACTTGATATTAAGTAATTGCCTCCGGAAGGCCATTTTCATTAGCAGAATTTAAGCTTGTACTGTAAAATGGAAAATACCGCTACCGCGAGTTCTCAACTCATGACAGAGATTTATCTTCAAAACATAAATACAAGCAAATAAGAGGTAGGCCAGCTTTTTGCCCGTAGAAGCTGCTTTAGATTGATACACCTTATTTAACACAAAAAATAGCTTTCAGATTGCCCTGTAGGTTTTCTGAAAGCTATTTTTGTAAAAGCAAATTTTAATATACCCCTAAGCGCCTGCAAGCCCTTTGGCAGCAATATAATCTACGATTCGAGTAGCATGCTCGCGTGAATTTTCGATAAACCACACATGTGTATCCATACCGCCACAGATAACGCCTGCTAAAAACACATTCTTCAGGTTGGTTTCCATGGTCTCGCGGTTGTAGAGCGGGTAGCGTTTGTAATCGTTGGTAAGCTGCACCCCAATTTTCTCCAGAAACGAGAAATCCGGCTGGTAGCCAGTCATGGCCATCACAAAATCGTTTTCGATGGTAATTACCCCATCCAGCGTTTCGATGTCTACCTCCTTCTCTCGAATGTCAGTGATGCTGGCCTGAAAGTAAGCCTTTATGGAGCCTTCTTCAATACGATTTTCTAAATCTGGCTTGGTCCAGTACTTTATACGACCCAAAGTAGGCTCGCGTACCACCATGGTTACATCTGCTCCTTTACGCCAGGTTTCCAGGGCCACATCGGCCGAGGAGTTGTTGGCTCCTACCACCAGCACCTTTTGCTTGTAATAGTAATGCGGGTCGAAGTAATAGTGTTTTACTTTCGGAAGGTCCTCCCCTGGCACATGCAGCAGGTTAGGAATGCCGTAAAACCCGATGGCAATAATGATATTTGTGGTGGTGTAGGTTCCTTTGGAGGTATGCACCTCGTATAAACCACTTTCCTGCGTAAGCACACCGGTTACTTCCTCAAAAAGGTTAATCTGGAGCTGCTCCACCTCGGCAACCCGACGATAATACTCCAGGGCTTCCGACCTGCTAGGTTTGGCATGCACCGAGGTAAATGGAATGCCTCCTATCTCCAGGCGATCGGCCGTAGAGAAAAAGGTCATGTTGAGAGGGTAGTTAAATATTGAATTTACTAAACAACCCTTATCTATGATAAGATAATTAAGCCCCTTCCGTTTGGCTTCTATACCTGCAGCCAATCCGATTGGACCTGCCCCGATGATGACTATATCCAGTGTATTATGCAAAGCTTATTTCTTCCTGATATGCTGACGCAGTAACTAAATCTTTTTGAGTTCGCGCACCACCTGCCACTGCGAGTTCCTGTTTCATGACGTACATGCCACGGAACTCTTCTTTCATTGTTGGCGCATCCAGCACAAAGGTAGCACATTTCCTGAAACCAGATCGCTCATAAAAGTGAATTACCTCTGCTGCGCTGTCCATTGCTTTCAGCCAGACCACCCGCTTACCCAGGTTCTGGGCATAATCGAGAGTAAACCTAACCGCTTCAGCGCCTATTCCGGAACCTGAAACCGCTTTGATAATATAAATACGCTCCAGCTCCAGGCACTCCTCCTTCTCGTAACCCTTCAGCTCCTTGCTGAGATTCAGCTTGAGGAAGCCTACCAGATTACCCTGAAAATACAGCATAAAAAAAGCAGCATTGGCATCTGTCCACTCCCGCAGAATAGTGTTATAACTGAATTGTTGTTTTACGTATTGAACCCCGCCATCGTGCCACAATTGGGTGTAGTGCTCAGTGTATGAGGCAATGGCAATATTGATCAGGTCCGGAATATCGCCTTTAGAGCAAGGTGAAATGATAATATCGTTCATAAAAAATTTAATAAAGTGCAGCGCTGGCAGCATAAAATAGTGTCAGGCTGCACTGAAACAGTAATATTAAAAAAACAGGTCACAAACTTAGTACAACTCTCTCATACTTACTACTGTACCTACAAATATTTAGTAAAAATAATTAAGAACTGTTATTTTGCAAGCATTAAAAATGCCCCAAATTTTGAATTTAAAGCTTTTCAGATGCTTTTTTTATTAGTTTCATATTTTAACAATCAACTGTATAAGCACTCCAAATCTGGGTAAAAAATGAATCTTATTAAACAATTACAATAAGTCAAAAATTCAATATTTTCACCAACCTAGCGTACTGTAATAAATTGCGCTTATATATACAGGACCTACTAACGGCTGAAACCGTTGCATGCGTGTAAAAATTACCTGAGCTGAAAAAAGACTTAAAAGCAAAAACTCCTACCGGTACTAAACCGGCAGGAGTTCATACTCTTTAAAAAAGCTGTTGCTTATCGTGGTGATCTTGGCTTGTTATCCCAGCGTCTATTGCCACCACCCTGGTTGCCAGCTGGTCGGGCTGTGCCTGTAGCAGCACTTGCGCCTTCTCTCCTACCACCACCACTATTTCTGCGGCCGCCGCCGCTTCCGCGGCTCTTCTGTTGCTTTACAGTACTAGCCGCTTCAGCAAAATCTTTGGCAGTCATAGGGTAAGGATGGTTGTCGATAACAGGAACAGCCTTTGAAATAAGCTTCTGGATACTTACCAGGTAAGATGTTTCTTCGGCATCGCAAAACGAAAGTGCTGTACCGCTGGCACCGGCACGTCCTGTACGCCCAATGCGGTGCACATACGTTTCGGGCTCGTTTGGCAACTCATAATTAATTACGTGCGACAAGTCGTCTACATCAATGCCACGGGCTGCTATATCTGTAGCTACCAATACACGGGTTTCGCTGCTCTTAAAATTATTTAAGGCACGCACCCGTGCATTCTGTGATTTATTGCCGTGAATGGCCTCTGCCTGTATACCAGCCTTGCTCATGTCTTTGGCAACGCGGTCTGCGCCATGCTTGGTGCGGGTAAATACCAGCGCCCGGTCTATTTCACCATCTTTAAGCAAATGGATCAACAGGTTTTTCTTGTCTCCTTTTTTAACATAGTACACCGATTGCTTAATGGTGTTAGCAGTAGATGAAACTGGGGTAACCTCTACTTTGGCTGGATTTACCAGAATCGTATCAGCCAGTTTCATGATTTCGGGAGCCATAGTGGCCGAGAAAAACAGCGATTGCTTTTTCTCTGGCAGTACCTTCAGCACTTTCTTCACGTCGTTTACAAAGCCCATGTCGAGCATGCGGTCGGCTTCGTCGAGCACGAAGAGCTGAATATGTTGCAGGTGCACGTACTTCTGCGCCATCAGGTCAAGCAAGCGACCAGGTGTAGCCACCAAAATATCGATGCCTGCTTTCAAAGCTGTAGTTTGCGGGTGCTGCGAAACACCTCCAAAAATAACCGTGTGCTTCAGGCCCGTATGCTTTCCGTAAGCGGTTAAGCTATCGCCAATCTGAATGGCCAGTTCGCGGGTTGGAGTCAGTATAAGCGATTTAATTTTTCTGGGGCCATTTTGCTGTGACTGGCTGTGAAGTAACTGCAAAATAGGAATAGAGAAGGCAGCTGTTTTTCCGGTACCTGTCTGGGCGCAACCCAGAATATCTCTTTGCTCCAGTATATAAGGAATGGCCTGAGCCTGAATAGGAGTCGGATTGGTATAACCTTCCGTTTTTAGAGCTTTAAGAATAGGCTCTATTAAATTTAAATTCTCAAATGTCATGTAATGATTTTTGTTGATGCATACTAATCCTGCTTAGTTTTTTTGAGGATTAGCTAAAGTGAAAGATGTGAACATGCTTGTCAGTCTTACCTGTTTTTGGCGTTGACAAGAAGTATACCGTCACTTATACTTTTATCAACCTTTAAACCAGTGCTAAAGTGCTGGTTTATGACTTAAGAGCGTTTGACTGGCCGGAAATCTGGGTTTTAATTCCAACCCGGACCAGTTCTGATAATGTTGCAACAAAGGTAGAGCTAAGAACATTCAATTCCTAGCAAAACAATTGTAGGCAGTGCTGGAGGCATTGGCCACAAGAATAGTTAAAAGAAACAGAATAAGTTTCTCTGGCTTTACTATAGTACAATAAAACAGTGATTTAACCTATAGCCTCGTTCCAGTCTGGCAGCTTGCCAAAGCGGTGCAGGGTAGCAATATGGGAGCGAACAGCTTGCCCAAACGTTTCATTTTCGAGGTAAGGAATACCAAATTCCTCGGCTGTCTGTTTTACAATTGGTGCAATAGCCGGATAATGTACATGGCAAATCCGGGGAAAAAGGTGGTGCTCAATCTGGAAGTTCAGCCCTCCTACATACCAAGATATCATCTTGCTTTTTCTGGAGAAGTTAACGGTGGTATTTAACTGGTGTATTGCCCAGTCATTTTCTATGATGCCGTTTTCTGTAGGACGCGGATGGCTGGTACCTTCTACTGTATGCGCCAACTGAAACACAACTGTAAGCACAATGCCTGCCACAAAGTGCATCACGAAAAACCCTAACAACACCTCTAACAATGGTATGTTGAAAAGGACAACTGGCACAGCCAGAATAAGGGCAAAATAAAGCACTTTAGTATATACCAATTTAAACAGCAGTATCCTGTTTTGGGCCTTGCTGTTGGCATTAACACCATTATTTTTAAAAAGAGCATACTGCACAAAATCTTTGGCTACTACCCAGTACAGCGTAAGCAAACCATAAAAAAAGAACGCATATACCCACTGCAGTTTGTGGTAGAACTTCACTTTTGTATGAGGTGAAAAACGAAGCACCAGCCTGTCTTGTATGTCTTCGTCCATCTCTACTACATTAGTATAGGTGTGGTGCAGAATGTTGTGCTGCAGTTTCCAGTTAAAGGCCGACCCTCCCACCAGGTTTAAGGTGTAACCCATTAGGTCATTAACCATTTTGCTGTTGGAGTAGGCTCCATGATTTGCGTCGTGCATAATACTCATGCCAATACCAGCCACTCCTAAACCCATTACAAACCAAAGCATCAGGCTTATTCCCAGATCTGGCTGCAAGGCCAGAAGCAACAGAAAAGGCATTATGTAGCAGGCCAACAAAACTACACTTTTAATGATCATGGTGGAGTTGGCATTTTTAGATACCTTATTCTCCTCAAAGTAAGCGTCTACCCGCTTTCTCAAGGTAGGAAAGAACAAGCTCTTGTCTTTGCTAACAAATTTTATTTTGCCTTTATGACTCATATTGAATTAAAAGTTTAGGAGGTAAGCTTGCAGGATGACCTTTGAAAAGAAGTAAAACTTCTGGCAGCATTACAGCAGATGAATTATATTAACGGGTAATATACATGTTTAAGTTCATAAACCTAAACATCAGAGAAAGTAATTATACGCAAATCAGAATTAATACGTAATCTACTCCCCTTCCTAACCGTAAGATTTTATTAGAATTGCGAATCCATTCAAATAAATTGTGCATACTAACCTAACACACTTGTTGTAAGCACCCATTTTATTCAGTCCCTGCCCTTTACAGCT
The DNA here is from genome assembly GCF_047525655.1 of Pontibacter sp. 13R65. Classification (NCBI taxonomy): domain Bacteria; kingdom Pseudomonadati; phylum Bacteroidota; class Cytophagia; order Cytophagales; family Hymenobacteraceae; genus Pontibacter; species Pontibacter sp. 13R65. Next base: position 115,938 of record NZ_JBLIQL010000009.1, on the reverse strand, counting down.
GTAGAAATACCCTATAAGCAAGTACAACTATTTACCTGATTTATAAACACCACTTGCTTTGGCAAAGAAATAAAAAGGAGAAGCGGCGGAAAGTTACCTCTCCGCCGCTTCTCCTTTTTAATATGTATTTCTTACAAGTGAATTACTTCATCGTAGGCAGCAGCTGCCGCTTCCATTATGGCTTCGCTCATAGTTGGGTGCGGGTGAACAGATTTAATGATCTCATGACCTGTGGTCTCCAATTTACGGGAAACTACAACTTCCGCAATCATTTCAGTTACGTTGGCCCCAATCATGTGAGCACCCAGGAACTCTCCGTATTTGGCATCGAAAATAACTTTAACGAAACCGTCTTTAGCACCGGCGGCGCTTGCCTTGCCAGAGGCTGAGAACGGAAATTTACCCACTTTGATTTCAAGTCCTTGCTCGCGGGCAGCTTTTTCAGTAAGTCCCACAGAAGCTATCTCAGGAGAGCAGTAAGTACAGCCTGGTATGTTGCTGTAGTTTAATGGCTCCGGATGGTGACCTGCAATTTTCTCTACACAGATGATGCCTTCGGCAGAAGCTACGTGCGCCAGAGCCGGGCCTGGCACAATGTCGCCAATGGCATATACGCCATCTACATTTGTTTTGTAAAAATCATCTACCAGCACACGGCCTCTGTCGGTTTTAACACCAGTTTCTTCAAGACCTAGGTTATCGAGGTTCGTTTGAATACCTACCGCAGAAAGTACGATGTCGGCTTCCAGTGTTTCTTCGCCTTTTGCCGTTTTAACTTTGGCTTTGCAAACATCACCGCTGGTATCTACCGATTCTACACTGGCGTTCGTCATAATGGCGATGCCAGCTTTTTTGAAAGATTTCTCCAGCTGCTTTGATACCTCCTCATCTTCTACCGGAACAATGTTCGGCAGGTACTCTACAATAGTTACCTTTGTTCCGATGCTGTTGTAGAAATACGCAAACTCTACTCCTATGGCACCAGAACCGACCACGATCATAGACTTAGGCTGTTTCTCAAGCGCCATAGCCTGGCGGTAGCCAATAATTTTTTTACCATCGATAGGCAGGTTAGGAAGCTCGCGTGAACGGGCACCAGTTGCCAGTATTATACTCGTTGCCTCTACTATATCTTTCTTGTTGTCGGCGTTAGTAACTTCTACTTTACCTTTTCCGGCAAGTTTACCAGTTCCCATAATCACATCGATCTTATTTTTGCGGAACAGGAACTGAATACCTTTGCTCATGCCTTCGGCTACGCCGCGGCTTCGCTTAATCACAGCACCAAAATCAACAGAGGCTTCGCCAATGCTGATACCATAGTCGGCTGCATGATTGATGTACTCGAATACGTTTGCGCTTTTCAGCAATGCCTTAGTAGGAATACAGCCCCAGTTCAGGCAGATGCCGCCAAGCGACTCGCGCTCTACAACAGCTACTTTCATGCCTAGTTGCGACGCGCGAATAGCTGCCACATAACCGCCAGGACCACTACCAATCACTACTAAATCGTATTTTGATGCCATAATGTCTTTTATATAAGTGATGAGCAAAATTAAACGATAATCCCAATAACACAAAACCTACCGACAGAACCTTTGCTGCAGCAGGTTTTAGCATTATATCGCCTACTAAATTGTGCAATTACAGGAAAAACAGGTTAAAGTACGGAAAAACCTTTGTCCTTATAGTTAAGCTGATGAAATTTGCGGTCTTATTACCATAAGTTGCCGCCCTAAATGAAAAATCTTTTTCTGCTATCGCTTACTTTTCTAGTTTCTTTTTCTGTCTTCTCACAAAAAACGTCCAAAGATTACTTCATCAGCGCAAACCAAAAGTTCAAGGCGGGTGACTATGCGGGTGCTGTAAAAGATTACAACGAGGTGTTGAAGCAGGACCCCAAGCACGTAGTAACACTCACAAACCGTGGCATTGCCAAAGATCGCATGCAACAATACCGCAGTGCTATAGAAGATTTTAACAAGGCCTTAGAACTAAACCCTAAGCACTTGCCTGCCATCACCAGCCGTGGCCTTACTAAATACAACATGAAAGATTTCCGGGGTTCTATTATAGATTATAACAAGGCTATAGAACTGAACCCAAGCCAAGCCAAATCTTTCAACAACCGAGGCCTGGCCCGATACGGCCTCAAAGACTACAGCGGCGCCGTTGCAGATTACACCAAAGCCGTTTTGCTTAAACAAGATTATGCTGAGGCTTACTACAACAGAGGAGCGCCGAAATACAACCTGGGTGACAAAGCAGGAGCCTGTGCCGACTGGAACAAAGCCAAAACTTTCGGTCTGAAAGACGTTGACCAGTATCTGCAGAAATACTGTAAATAGCCCTTACATCAGAAAAGCGCTTTACCCCTCCGGAAGGGCTTTTTCATTAGAAAAATTTGATTGGGTTATTTGCCTGAAGGGCAAATAATCAGATGCCTCAACTGTTGACAGATTTGATATGGAGCATCCCTGGCATGAGCAAATATAATGAAAGACACCCGCTTTAAATAAAATCTGACGTCTTTACCCTGGTACTTTAATTCCACAAAACGCCTCCGGAAGGCAATTTTTATTGGAATAATTTCGGTTAGAAACAGCGAAGCCGGCTATTTAAATAGCCGGCTTCGCTGTTTTAAAAATTTATTAACTACTATAGCTTCGCCATTTCTTCCTGTACGAAATCGGCCAGGCTTTGAATATAGGCGGTGCTGAAGTCGAACTTAATGCCGGCTGCTTCATACACTTCTGAAATAGAAACCGTATAGCCAAGACTGAGGGCACGTTTATAAGCAGCCAATCCTTCCTGCGGGTTTTGCTTATAGTTTTTCCAGACGGCGATGGCACCCAGCTGAGCCATGGCATACTCTATGTAATAAAATGGAACCTCGTAAATATGCAGCTGCTTCTGCCAAATGTATGGCTTAAACTGCTCCAGCCCCTGCCAGCTTACCTCCAGGTGGTTATAGTTTTCGAAAATATGTACCCACTGCTGGTGGCGCTCCTCCTGGGTGTGCTGCGGATTTTCATAAAGCCAGTGCTGAAACTTATCGACAGTAGCTACCCACGGGAAAGTTTCAAGTACAGTTTCGAGATGCGTTTTCTTGGCGCGGCGAAGCTCTTCTTCCTTCTCAAAGAAAATATCCCAATAATCCATTGAAATGAGCTCCATAGACATAGAGGCCAGTTCAGCTACCTCCGATGGCGGGTGTTTAAAGGCGCTTAGGGTAAGGCCTCGCGTTAAGAACGAGTGTACTGCGTGCCCTCCTTCGTGCAGCATGGTAATTACATCGCGGAGGCTGGAGGTTGCATTCATGAATATGAATGGAACACCAATCTCGTCGAGTGGATAATTATAGCCACCTGGTGCCTTTCCTTTGCGCGACTCCAGGTCGAGGTGCCCCATTTCGCGCATGGTTGCCAGGCAATCGCCTAAGTAGGTATCGAGCTTGTAAAACACCTGAATCGTTTTTTCCAGCAATTCGTCGCCTGATTTAAACGGCTCGAGCGGAGCACTCCCAGACGGATCTACATCCACGTCCCAAGGGCGAAGTTCTTCTAATCCGAGCTTCTGTTTACGCTCCTGATCCTGCAAAGTCAGCAAAGGAACGATCGTCTCCCGTACCGATTCATGAAAATCAAAGCAGTCCTGCGGCGTATAGTCGAACCGGCCCATGGAGGCAAACATATAATCTCTGAAATTTGCAAAACCGGCATTGCGGGCTACCTGATCACGCAGTTTCAGGAGTTCGTCAAATAAATCATCCAGCTTCTCGCGATCTTGCGCACGGCGCTCTTGTATGGTGCGCCATGCCTCTTCCCGCACCTGTCTGTTGTTTTGCTTTAACCGATCTGCCGCGCGCTGCAGGGTTAGCTCTTCCCCATCGAGCGTAACCGTCATGTTCCCGATAATGGCGGCATACTGCTGCTGCTTGGTACTGATTTCTGTCTGAAGCGGGATGTTTTCTTCTCTGAAAATTTCAAGTGCCTTGTTTACACTACGCAGGTAGATGCGATACTTTTCCTGATCGAGCTGCTGTACAAAAGGCGAGCTCATCAGTTTCTGGTTTAGCTCATGATCGAAAGGCGCGATTTTTGGCTCAATTTCCGAAACAAAGTACTGAAATGCTTTGGTTACTTCCTCGTTGCGCGTGTCGCAGGTCATGCGAATATAGCGCCAGCCAAGATCTTCAGTCAGCACACTCTCCAGTTCGCTGCGGTCGCGCATCCATTGTTCAAGTGCCTCAACAGAATCAATTTCTCTGCTTACCAGCTCTGTAAAATAAGGGGAAATGGTTTCCCAGGTATCTACTATAAAATCTTCTGAAAGGTAGGTGCGGGGCTTCCGCTTTAAAACTCGTGTAGTGGTAGTGTCCGTTGTTTGCATAGGTTTATGGCTGTATGGCTTAAAATAGCAGTACTTCACAAAGTACAAAAAAAAACTAATGCTGCAAAGCCCTTGCCAGCTTCTTTATATTATAATCAATTATTAAATTACCCAATTTCTATAATCACGTCATGTGTTAAGGGGTGGCCAACACAGTTCAGCACATAGCCCTCGTCGAGTTCTGCATCCGAGAGCCCTTCGCGCTCATCCATGTGTATTTTGCCTTGTAAGCATCTTCCTCTACAGGCTGTGCAGAGGCCAGCCTGGCAGGAATAGGGCATATCAATGTTTTGGGCAAGTGCCGCCTCCAGAATTGTTTCTTCCGGCTGCACCTCTACCCTGTACTCGGCCCCTTCATAAATAATGGTTACCGTTTGCTTTATAATTTCGGCAGGTTCGTCGCCGGCTAGTTCAGTACCATGCGCGTCCGTGTCTTTTGCTGCCAGCTTCTCGCTTACAAAACTCTCACGGAATATACGCTCCGACGGTACTTTTAGCAATTTCAGCGCCTGCTGCACTTCTTCCATCATACCGGCCGGGCCACATACATAATATAGCGCGTTGTTGGTTTTAGAGAGTTGCAAACGTTCTAAAATTTTTATTACGCTGCTCCTGTTCATGCGGCCGTGGTGCTCACACACCTGCTGCGGGCTTTCTTTTATCGCTTTCTTAAGGAAACCAAAAAACCCGGAGGCCTTTTTAGGCGCTTCTGGTGGAGTGGCTGCTGATGCGCAGTGAGCACATTTACCTTTAGGTTGGCTGTAAATGTACTCGATGTGCAGCCGATCGGCATAGTTTTCTTGGAGTTGTTCTAGCTGATGTTTAAAAATTACATTATCTTCGTCCCGATTTCCATATAGCAAGGTTACCTGACTGCCTGGCTCCTCCCGAAGAGCCGCTTTCAGTATAGATATTAAGGGAGTAATGCCACTGCCTGCTCCAAATAGCAAAAGGTGCCGTTTACTTTCTGGTTCGGGGGTATAGCAGAAATTACCGAGCGGGTCCATTACTTTTACTTCCTGCCCTGGCTGTGCCTGGTCTATCAGGAAATTAGACACTACGCCACCAGGAACCCGTTTCACGGTTAAAGACAATCGGGCACCCTCGTGCGGGGTACTGCAAAGAGAATAGGACCGGCGTTCTTCTTTACCATTTACGCTTAAAATCAGGGTAAGAAACTGGCCAGGTTTGTAAGGAATAATCTGTTTATCAGGATGTTCTAAATGCAAGGTAACTGCATCTGAGGTTTCGCGGGTAATGTCGGCAATTCTCAGAGTGCGATAAATATTACTCATTCTATTTTAAATTAATGCTAAATTTTTATAGCTTATAAACACAATTTATGTGCGAAAGTTACGATTATATAGTATGATCTTATATAGCTCAAAATAAATTAACTTTTGCTAATGCTCTTCCGTACATTCAGAGTCTGCCTGATAAATACGGCCTGGGAATACGAAAAATATTCGCAATTTTACGGCACTATTTTTCGTATTTCAGTATAAGTAACCGAGATTGGTTTTTTTACTCCAAGAAATTCCGTTCATTACTATCAACCACTAAATACTGATGCTTTATAAACTAACACTAAAAAACTGTGAAAAAACCGTAATGGTTGATGACACCACTTACGAGTACATACAAAACAATGCCTATCTGCAGCAAATAGAATTTCTAAAGCACTTACGCATCCACTCCAACGGCTACGCTTTCTTTCAGAAGAACTGGCCCCTCAAAAACGGGAAATACCGCAACGAAACCATTTACCTGCACAAACTAATCGGGGAACAGCTTCTCGAAAAACCTGAAAGTAACATCAGGCTTTATGTGCACTTTAAAAATGGCAATAAGCTAGACTGCCGCCGCGACAACCTGGAGTGGGCACCCCTCTGCAAGATTGTTCGCAACACAGCCAAAACCGAAAACAAACTCGGCGTGCGCGGTGTGCACAAAGAAGCGCAGAAATACAGAGCCATTATTCATTACAACAAACAGCGTATTAACCTAGGCACTTTCGAGACGCTCCAAGAGGCTGCTCTGGCCTACAGCAGAAAATCGGAAGAGCTTTTTGGCAAAACCAAGAGTCTTAAAACGCTTACCAAAGCGGTAGAAGAGGTTAAAACCGTAGAAGAAGTAAGCTAATTCTTCTCTCTTGCTGTTCAGGTGGTCACCCTTCCGCCTGCTACTACCATTATGATGACTTCACCGGACCTAAGTGCTGTACTAAGGCGGCATCATGCTGCCTTTGCACGGATACTAAACGCAGATTTAAACGCCGCTTCCGTTTGTCGCCTCGATTTTACAAAAGGCAACACCTCGCTACAGCACGTGAACCTGCGCCACACAGAAACATTTCATTATGCCGTACAACAGATGCTGCTGCAAAAAGGAGCATCTGTTGGTATTGGCGGCTACCTCGAAGACCGGTTTATCTATAGCCGCAGCGCCCATTTCGATGTGGCTGCCGAAAGCCGGAACCTGCACCTAGGCATTGACATCTGGATTGAGGCTGGCACTCCAGTTTATACTCCACTGCCTGCCGTAGTGCACAGTTTTCAGGACAACGCTAATTTCGGTGACTATGGCCCCACCATCATCCTGCAGCACGAGCTGGAGGGCATTCCCTTCTATACCTTATACGGTCACCTTAGCCGAACCTCGTTACACAAACTTTTTGTTGGAAAGCGCTTTAGCAAGGGCGAGCAGATAGCAGAAGTAGGACCATTCCCAGAAAACGGCGACTGGCCCCCACACCTTCACTTCCAGGTCATCAGCGATATGCAGAACCACTCCGGAGATTTTTCGGGTGTTGCTACCACCGCCGAAAAAGAAAAATACCGCTTACTTTGTCCCGACCCTAACCTTATCCTGCAGAGCGCTCACCTTGCTTAAACTTGTAAATAATTTATTTTTTACAAATCTTTGAGGCTTGTTCCTGCTACGGCAGCCTTGTAATTGTAATTTATAACGAAGTATTATGCAAGATTATTTACAGTTTGAGCAGTACAGCACCTTCGTCAGCAATTTTTTTGTGGTGTACGGTATTAAATTGATTTCAGCAGTCCTGACTTTGCTGGTCGGTTTGTGGGCAGTTGACCGCATAAATAAGCTTATTTATGCACTTATGGTGAAGAAGGAGGTAGACATTTCGCTTCGGCCCTTTCTGAAAAATGTACTCGGCATTACACTCCGCATCCTGCTCCTGATACTCGTAATTGCACAACTGGGTGTTGAAATGACCTCCTTTATAGCCGTTTTAGGTTCTGCAGGTTTAGCCATTGGTCTTGCCTTGCAAGGTAGCCTCTCCAACTTTGCAGGTGGCGTTCTCATTTTAACCATCAAGCCTTTTAGAGTGGGAGACTTTATAGAGGCACAAGGGCAGTCAGGCACCGTATACCTGATCAATATCTTTAATACGGTTATTAAAACAGGAAACAACCAGGTCATTTATATCCCGAACGGTCCGCTTGCCAACAGTGTCGTTATTAATTATTCGGTGGAGCCAACCCGGCGGATGGAGCTGAAGCTGGCCATCAGTCCGCGCAACAATGTGGGGGAGGTAAAGCAAATGCTTTGGGATATTATAAACTCCGACCCTCGTATTTTGCAGGAACCGGCTCCTTTTATGGGAGTTACAGAGTTTACGGAATACTCTCTTACTATTACGCTCCGGCTTTGGGCCAAAAAAGAAGAGTTCTGGCCGCTAAACTGGGAAATGAACGAGCGCATTAAAATAGCATTTGAAGAAAATGGCGTAAAAATGCCGGCTCCGCTACAAAAGCACGAAGTAATAAGTGTGCAATAGCTTTTCCAGAGCTACCTCTTCTCTATAAATTAGGCTAATAAAAAATCCTTCCGGAGGTAAAAGCCAGATAAAACACGCTGGATGAAAGACAAACTTCACGTGCTTTTTTTGTAGGTCTTCATCCTTTTATAACTGTTTTATGCAGCCCATATATAAGCTCTAAAGCTGGTACAGGAACAATGCCTGCACCAGCTTTAGAGCTTTTTCTTTAAGTTAATTTTTATTTCTACCCGAGAGCAGTCTTGCAAATTATTCTAATAAAAAGGGCCTTCCGAGCCATTTTGGGTACTTCCGGATTATGAACACTTCCAAAATAGCTTAGTCGAACTTAATAGCCTTAACAGGTTTGATGCGGGCAACCATGGCAGCTGGTATTAAAATGGCTAGCATAGTAAGCACCAACGTAAGCACGTTTAGCACCACAATCACACTAAAGTTCCAGCTGATCGGCACTGTGTTCATGTAGTAGTTCTCAGGGTCGAGCGGAATTATTTTAAAGTAGTATTGCAGCACACAAAAACCCAGCCCGATCACGTTCCCCCAGAGCAGCCCCTTTAGCGTTAACTTTAAGCCTCTGAAAATAAACACCTGCCTGATCTGCGCATCCGTGGCACCTACAGCCTTCAGTACGCCGATCATGTTGATGCGCTCAATAATCATGATAAATACAGTAGAAACCATGTTGAACGTCGCCACAAAAATGATCAGGATCAGGAAGATGATCACGTTTTTGCGGAGCAGTTGCAGCCAATCAAATAGCTGAGCGTGCCGGTCGGTTATCTTCTCGAGCTGCAGGTCATAGTTCATCTGGTCGAACACCTGGTTTGCTATCGGGTCTATCTGTTCAAAATCTTTGAGCATAATTTCTACCCCGCCTACCAGCGTGTCGGGCCAATTGTTGAGCTCCCTCACCAGCTGCAGGTCACCGATCACAAAAACTTCGTCGAACTCCTCCAGGCCCGTGTTAAAAATACCTGTCACCTTCAGCTTCCGTGCCCGGGGCGGGTTCTGAATAAAATAAAATATAGCCTCGTCGCCTACTTTTAGGTCGAGTTTGCTGGCAATCCGGCGGCTTAGCATTACGTCTTTAGAAGAAGCTGTGTCAGAAAAGGTCACTAGTTGCCCCTCTTCCAGGTTTTGCTGCATCGATTGCAGGTTATAGTTTTTGTCTACACCTTTCAGCACCACCCCCAGTACTTCGTTTTCGGTTTTGATAATAGCCGTTTTGCGGGCAAAGGCCTGAATGCCGGCAATGCCCGCTATGTCGTCGGTTGAGTTTATGCCGGTATAAATGCTGATGGGTGCACCTTCGTAGGAATTGTTCGTATCATACTTGCTGATCTGCAGGTGAGCCCCGAAGCTGAAAATCTTGGCACGGATCTCATTCCGGAAGCCTTCCAGAATGGCAAATGACACAATCATGATGGCAATGCCTGCGGCTATGCTTATAATTGCTATTTTTGTGACCGACGACGTAAAGGAGCCGGCCTGCACTTCTGATATTTTATCGGATATGTACTTAGAAATGTTCACGCACCTTGTTTTAAACAGCCTTAAAGATAGGTATGAAATTTGACTTCTACCCTATTACGATGATACAGCAACTTGTTATACTTTATTCTTCACTCCTGCTCGGGCTCTTTAACTGCTCGCCCAAGCAAGGCTCCGACAGCACCAGCACATCCCAAACCACACCGGTAGAGGCAGCCGCGTCACAAACACCAGCAGCCCTCCCTTTACAAACAGGTGCCGCTCAAACCAGCCGTTACCTCAAACAACTGCAAGGGAAGCGTGTGGGCCTGGTGGTGAACCAGACTTCCGTTATTGGCCAAACGCACATAGTAGATTCGCTGCTGAGCCACGGTATTAACATTACCACCATATTTGCGCCTGAGCACGGGTTCCGCGGCGATGCCGATGCCGGTGCCCATGTAAAAGATGCTAAAGATACCAAAACAGGGCTTCCCATTATCTCCCTCTACGGAAACAATAAAAAGCCACTGCCGGCACAGCTACAGAACGTGGATGTTCTGGTTTTTGATATTCAGGATGTAGGCGTCCGCTTTTATACCTACATCAGCACGATGCATTATATTATGGAGGCCTCGGCCGAAAACAATAAACCGCTGCTCGTACTGGACCGTCCTAACCCAAATGGATACTACATAGACGGGCCGGTGCTGGAACTGAAAAAAGAGTTTACATCTTTTGTAGGCATGCACCCGATTCCGCTGGTGCATGGGCTTACAGTTGGCGAGCTGGCCAATATGATTAATGGCGAAAAGTGGCTGGCCGGGCAACGGCAATGTCAGCTTACTGTGATACCCGTTGCCGGATACACCCACAAAACAAAATACCAGTTGCCCGTGCGGCCTTCACCTAACTTGCCTAATGCGCAGGCAATTCTCCTGTACCCATCGCTGGGTTTATTTGAGGGAACCAATGTAAGTGTGGGCCGGGGCACTACAACGCCATTCCAGTTGATAGGCAGTCCGTTTTATAAGAAAAAAGACTTCTCTTTTACTCCCCAGAGCATGCCTGGAGCACAGGACCCACCGCATAAAGGGAAAACCTGCTATGGTCTGGACCTTACCAAAGCAGACGAGGGACAGCCGTTTACCCTGGCTTACCTGCTGGAGATGTACCATAACTCCACCAACCAGGACAAGTTCTTTCTGCCCAGCAACTTTATCAACAAACTGGCGGGCAATGCCTCGCTACAGGAGCAGGTAAAAGCAGGCAAGACAGAGGCCGAAATCAGGGCCAGCTGGCAGCCAGCTCTCGCTAACTACAAAAAAATGCGGAAACGCTATTTACTATACCCAGACTTTGAATAAAACTATGCCCCAGGAACTACGCATTGTATTTATGGGCACGCCCGATTTTGCCGTGCCCACACTGCAAATACTTGTTGAAAACGGTTATAATGTAGTAGCCGTTATTACCGCCCCTGATAAACCGGCAGGCCGTGGCCAAAAACTGCACCAGTCACCGGTAAAGGAGTATGCTGTATCGCAGCAGATTCCGGTGCTGCAGCCAACTAACCTGAAGGCCGAAAGTTTTCTGGAAGAGCTGCGCAGCTACAAAGCTAACCTGCAAATAATTGTGGCCTTCCGGATGTTGCCGGAGGTGGTGTGGAGCATGCCGGAACTAGGATCTTTTAACATACATGGCTCACTTTTGCCGCAGTACAGAGGCGCGGCGCCAATTAACTGGGCCATTATAAACGGCGAAAAAGAAACAGGCGTAACGTCATTTTTCTTAAAGCACGAAATAGATACCGGAGATATGCTGTTTCAGGAAAAGCTGCCCATTCTGGAAGAAGATGATTTTGGATCTGTTTACGAGAAGTTGAAGCATGAAGGAGCAAAGCTTGCCTTAAAAACCGTTCGTGCCATTGAGCAAGGACCTGTAGAGGCACAGCCCCAACAGCATGCCGATGGCCATAAGCATGCGCCGAAAATCTTCAAAGAAACCTGCGAGATTAATTGGAACCAGCCGGCCGTGCAGGTACGTAACTTTATCAGGGGCCTCTCCCCCTACCCTGCTGCCTGGACCCGCCTGCAAGGCAAAACCTTTAAAATTTTTAAAACGGAAGTGCTCTCAGGAACCGCCGAAGGCCTGGAACCAGGCCAGATCAAAACCGATAACAAAACTTATCTGCACGTGCAGACCGCTGATAATATGTTAGCCATACACGATTTGCAGATGGAAGGAAAGAAACGAATGCAGCTAAGCGACTTTTTACGAGGATTTAACTTTACCATTTAGCCACATGATAGCCATAGTAGTAGCAGCCGATGAGCAACAGGTAATAGGCAAAGACAATAAGCTGATCTGGCACCTCCCTGCCGATTTGCGTCATTTTAAGACTATCACTATGGGTCACCCCATACTGATGGGCCGCAAAACGTATGAGTCTATCGGTAAGCCATTGCCTGGGCGTACTTCTATTATTATTACCACACAGCCTGATTACAAAGCGGAAGGTTGCGTGGTGGTACACTCCGTGCAGGAGGCTATAGACAAGGCACGCGAAATTGACGAAACAATTTGCATTATAGGCGGTGCTGAAATTTACCGCCAAGCCCTCTCCTACACCGACACCATTTACCTTACCCGCGTCCACCACCATTTTGAGGGAGATACTTATTTCCCGGAGCTACGCGAAAGCGAATGGAAGCTGCAGGCAACAGAGCGGCATGAGCCCGACGAGAAAAATAAATACGCCTACAGTTTTACAGAATACCATCGCAGATAACAACAGAACAAGAAATGAGGCTATGTTTTATTTCGGTGCAGAGGAAATGGGTGGGAATAAAAAAGATATGAAGAGCAGACCATTAGGTGGTTAAAAAGTAATTATGTTAATTGTACAGGAATTGTAGCACCAGAAGCCTTACCCGTGATTTTTCCTGCACCCTTGTTCTTACCCAAAGCTGTTCGCTTTTGTTTACTAGCAATGTGGCTTATTGCTACTTCTGCCTCCGATCTTTCTGCACAAAACTCCGAAGCCGATGAAAAGGAACCATGGTCGTTTGGGGCAAACGCTCATTATGGAGCCCTGTTTCGGTACCGCAGTGGCTTGTCCGTTCTGAATTTTACTCATCCGTACAGCATAGAGCTTTATGCCAACCGGCATACTATCGGCAAGCGCCCCTGGGAAAGAAAATACAGGCATCCGCAATTAAACTTTGCCTTTGGCTACTATAATTATGGCCTTGCAGAAGAACTGGGTGAGGCCTTTTCGCTTACGGCTTCTCTAGATAACTCCTTGGTAAAAACTAGCAATGGCAACCTGCGATTTAGTCTTGGCTCTGGCCTGGTATACTCTACTAAACATTATATAACAGGTGTAAACGAACGCAACATGGCCATTGGCAGCCAGTTTTGCTTTGCCTTGATTGGCGGCATACGCTACGAACACCAACTCAACGATAAACTGTTTCTGAACACGCACCTGGCTTTCCGGCATTTTTCTAATGGCGGCCTAAACAAACCGAACAATGGCATGAACTTTCCGCTGGTTGGCCTGGGGCTACGCTACCAGCCCAGAGAAGTCAGGCTTCTTCCTGCCTCCGATAGCTTGTCTGTTTATCCGGATAGAAGACTTCGCCTGAACCTGAAGCTGGCCATGGGCAGAAGAGAGGTGCTATATGAAGACGTAAAAACCACTGTGCGTTCTGTATCATTGTATGCCAGCAAGCAGGTTTCCAGAACCAACAGTATCTTGTTAGGCGCCGATGCTTTCCATGATGTAGCTCTTACCAAAGAATTTCCGAATGCACTTTTGCCCTGGCCTGAAGAAGAAACGGATCCCAGAATGTTTGGTATTACCCTTGGGCATGAGTTGCACTTTGACCGTACCTCCTTCTTTTTTCAGTTTGGCCATTATTTGCATGAACCAACAGGGTTGTTTCCCAGCAATTATCAACGATACGGCCTCAAACACCTGCTCACAGATTATGTATCGGCTAATGTTATGCTAGTGGCGCATACTAAAAAGGCTTATGTCATAGAGTGGGGCATTGGGCTTCATCTTTAGCAAGGTAGGCCGGCAAATTATTCTAATGAAAACAGCCTCTCGGAGGCTTTTTGTGAAATTAGACTTAGGCCTAATTTAAGCGGCAAGATTTTTTTAACAAGCATCCTCTTTTCTTCTAATTGCCAAGATATTTATAGGAGCTGCGGACACTGTGAACCTAGGCTCTCCATTTCCAATTTAGCACATCAGCACATTAAGTAAATTATTCTAATGAAAATGACCTTCAAGAGGTATGTTGTCGGTTTCACCAACAAGGTTTCATCGTACCGACTAAGGGTTTCAGGCACTGCAAGAGCTAAAAAAAGAGGCTATCTCAAATAAGATAGCCTCTTTTTTTAGCTCTTGCAGTTATCTCAGAATATACAACTTACCGTAGCCATTCTTAAACGCCTTATCACCGGCAGTCGCGCGATGCTTCATCTCTTCTTCCGTCTGCCCCATCACTACACGATATAAATACACGCCATTGGCCAGCTTATCACCGAAAGTGTCTGTACCGTCCCAGGCATATTCCGATTTGTTATTACCAATCCGGATTGGTCCGAGCTCCTCCTTCATAATTTCTTTCACTACTTTACCGGTTACTGTCATAATCTGGATTTTCAGATCCTGCGGAATAGTCATTCCGGTAAGCGTAAAAATAAAATTCGTTTTAGTAGAGAAAGGGTTCGGGAAAGGGTAAAAGTTGGTTACAGTAGATTCTTTTACCACTTCAAAGCTAATCCGGTAAGGCGAAATGCCCGATGGAATGCCAGCCACATCACGCGCTCGTACTTCCATGGTATAAATGCCATTATTTAAGAGAGTAGGCTTATACTCCAGCCTAAAATCGTTCTTTTCATCGGCAGGATAGTATCGTACCTCCTGCGGGTTACCCATTAACTCCACATCCGTTTCCACGCCAGCTTCATTTACTAGCACCAACGACATACTAGCAGGATCTTGCAAAAAACTGTGCCTGTTTTCGTCTTTCACAGTAATACTGATCAAGGGGCTCGGCGATACAAGCTCCCCATCCAGAATATGAATACCATCGAAGGCTACGTTCACAATAGGCTGCAAGCGAGGTTTAACGTTAAAGGGTACCTCAAATATGTTGTTGTAATATTGCTGCTCCAGCAGTATTCTCGGATTTACATATATACTTACTTTATAAGCTCCACTAAGTGCTAGTGTAGACATGGTATAATTGAAGTGAGCTATTTGGTTCGCCGCTAAAGGTGCAATTTTGAGCTGCGACTTCGTTGGTTGCATTCCATCGCCTGTTACCGTAATCTCTACCGTAAGCGAATCTTTGAATGCGACATCTGAAACGTTCTGAAAGGCCATTGGCACAGTAATAGAGCCGTTAAGGGCCTGTTGCGTCAGGATCTCTTCGCTCACCTTTACAAGGTCAGGCCTTATAACTCCTTCTGGTGCACCTTCATACTGCACCATCCACTGCTTTAGCTGTGGAGCTGTACGTGCCGCAGTATCTGCCAGAAAGGCAGAAAGCTGCAGGTAAGGATACTCAGTTGCATTTATACTGGTCAGATCAATCGTTCTTTCGGAGGAACTTGCCTCTAGCTCTTGCTGCTCACCAGTTGATGTTATGCCATGTACCCGTAGTTTAAACTGGTCGCCACTGCTAAGGCGCTTAATATCGCTGAAAACGCTGCCCCACTTCTGAGCAGGCCCTATTATAGATGAAGTTATAGTTCCAGCTGGCCTTTTGGATTCCAAGGTAACCCGCAGCACTGCCGCCTGGGAGGTAGCCGGGGTTTCGTCTTCTGCCGATGCAGACACCTCTTGTGCAGTTCCTGGAGCCGCGCCTTTCCGCCCAACCATCGCAAACGGATACCCAGTCTGTAAATTATCGATCAGGGAAGATCCAATGCCTCTGAAAGCTGCCCGTAAGGTGGCTGAGAAATTGCTAAAAGGCACGTTATTCACACTCATTACAGCAACATGCTGATTGGCTGGTATTGCCTTCAAAAATGCTTCTACTTTCGCTATATTAGCCGCAGTTCTTAAATCACCAAATTCGAATACATGAGGGTCCGCCGAGCAGCCTGTTTGACCTGGAATATCTGTCATGGCCTCCAATGTTATATCGTTGAAGACCATAAAATATAGCCGTGGCACAGCGGATGCATGTGGACTACCGCACCTGGCTTCCATTTCGTGTAGATTAACATACATTCCATAGGTTGGAAGACTAAATCGTATATCGCCTCCAACAGTTCTAATCTCAACAACTGACTGAGTTGGATTAAATTCCCAGGCTAATGATTCAGCTCCTTTGTTCTCTATATCTACTGTTACGGCCTTAGTAAATTGCCCATAATGGCTTTGCGACCATCCCGGAGTTCCATTTGCTATGTAACGGAAGGAGCTGGCCGCCCATAACGTATCTTCACCGGCTTCATATTGCTGAAATCGAGCACGCCAATAGTATACAGTGCTGTCTTTTCCACTATTTATAGTGGGCAACGAAACCTCCCACGACGGCAAAATAGTATTTTGAGCCGTAAACGTTTGTTTCAGGCTGCTATTAAAAGCCTGTGTAGTATCTATCTCAAAGTAATACCCTTTTCCTTTACTATCCTGGCCGGTGGCTTGTATGGTGAGTTTAACTCTATTTGTATTCACCACACTATAATCCACTGGGCTAAGTACAAGTAAACCATTTATCGGAAAGAAATGCTGGAAGCGAATTATGTTATTTTCTTTATTAAGTTCTTCTATCTCATTTTCAGGATCAAGGGTAACTTCAAATGTATTCATACCCATAGAGGCAACCCCGGTATTTTCAATGTTCAACTGAACTCGATCTTTATTTAATATTGGCTTGACTTTAATAGAATCAATAGTTAGCACGGTGTTATCCGACAAAGTTCTTTTTACCGACACCTTAATTGAATTTGGCACGGCTTTGCCAAGGTTATTTACACCCAAGTCAATAATAAAATTTTCTGTCGCAGCTGTCAGTAAGCCGCCATCTGTTGCTGCCAGGCTTACCTCACCATCTACAAAAAGATAGTCTGGTTTTGCCGGAGAATATGGCTTGATAGCTGGGTCACCCTGCAACACAATTTGAGTTACCATGGCAACAGCTATATCGCTGCTGGTATTTCTGGTAACTCTCCTGATTGCTTCCTGCTGAATCTGACCTATAGAATTTCCATAAAAATTAGGGTCCTGAAAAGCAGTCGCATAAATATTTGAGGAATACAAGTTTAGAAAGTTTGCATAACCGGCCTCCGCATGGGCCATAAAGGCCACCGCTCCTTTATCCGGAGTATGTAGCCAATCTTCTCCAAAAGAAATATTTCCTGGAATAAAAGCATCGCCGGCATTACAGCCATTCATAATCATAATTGGATAGCGACCTTTGTTTCGGTACCCCATTACGGCACTCGACACAAAGCCTATATCAAGATCTGTAGTACCAGGTGCACTGTGTCCAAAAAAAGTAATCAGCGATAACCCTGCATTTACCTCTTCCGATACATTTACACTTTCTACCACCTCACTTACATTTTGCCGGTACTTCTCCAGAACATTGGCACCCAAAAAGGGCCCCTTCGCGATTTGGGCATAGTTGCGCAAATAAGAGGAAATTTGAGTAATCTCATTTGTTTGCTTTCCTCCACCCAGTTGCAAGATGTTCTTCCGCCACGGAAGCGCCTCCGGCAGGGCTTCATACTCTTTTACCTTATTTAAATAATGAATAATGCTCTCGGGTTTTGTGACTGCTAATCGCCCGGTAGGAACTTGAGGCACATAGGAGGAGTTATGAAAATCTGCTGTAAAAAATACATCCGACACTGGCGCCAACCCCGTAGGCACCAAATCCATCTCATATACCTTTGGATGCCGGGCACCAACCTGATAGTAGCTGAATTTGCCTGGATATATTGTCCAATTATATTCGTCCCCTGCATATTTCAAGCCTTTGCCAATAATAAATAAATGCTTTTGCCGGGAGGATGTCAACATAAACTTCATCATTCGGCGAACTGAATTAGCAGAATATTCACCATAATGGAATTGATCCACAATTTGGTCCATGTGCAACAATAATGTATCGTATCCTCCTCCTGCTTGTGAAGCTCTGAAAGCTGCATACTCTACTGGAGCAGGTATTGAACTCCCATTCACAGGCTTCATTAGCCTCTTGTTTGTGATGATAAGGTAATTGTGTGCATCGGGATCTATGGCCCTGAAGTTGATGCGTTGTATTTTCCCCGCTGGTTTAAAAGGATTAGCAGTATTAGCCAGCAGAATTTTCCGGCTCGTTTGGTTATCTGGAATAACAAAACCTTTTCTATTACTACCTTGCACATGTCCTTCTATTCTTACAGCATTTCCTGTATCTGTAACATCATATGCCACTACTGATGTGGGCATCGAAGCATACTCATAGTAGGGAAAAGCACTACGAGTTGAATCTGTGTAAATCATTAGTGAGTTACCAGAAAAGATGGTTTTCTGAGGAAACGTTAATCTACAGAAAGAAAGGCTAACCTGATTTGCATCTCTACCTCCTGGGTCAGTCTGAAAAATAAACCTACTTTGCGCCAGGTTAATATCATTAAATTCTAATTGAGATTTCCCTACCAAAGCGCTATAGCCATTCACCTGAAGTTCAGGAGATACCTGTCTAAGTGAATTTGTGGCAGTACCAGCCTTAATCACGAATAAATGGAGAATATTATTAACGGTTCCTACTCCATAGTCTAGTATAGGTTTGGGTCCGGAACTTTCAACATTTGTAATACCTGTTATGGTATAATTCTTAATATTTCGAGATGAGTGGGAAAAATAGCCTTCGCCTTCATCCATCCACGACATTTTGTTGTCAGCATAGAATTTACCATAATAGTACCTTTCAGGTGCGGTAAAAACCACCTTCTGCAAATGGTAAGGCTCTGGACTACGCCCATCTACAGCCGGATTAATAACACGCATGCGCTTGCCACCTTGAGGAGAATATGTCAGGAAGTAGGTAGAAGTGTCTGTATAAAGGCTATGATACTGGCTCACCTGGTGAGCGGGGTTTTTATACAACTCCCGGTCCATTGCGCCATCGTTGCGTTCGCCAAAGAACTCAATATAACTTTGAGGACCCAGCTGACCTGTTTCTTCTCCGGCTACATAAATAGAGACTTCTTTACCTCTCCTGAATAGTTGAAAATGCCTCGGGTCTACGGAAGACAAGCCCATACTGTCGAGCAGAGCAAAGTTGAGACGATGAAGGCCTGTGTTAACTACTTTAATTTTGTAATATGGCTGGGAATAATTGATCCACTCGTTCCCATAAACACCCTGACCCTTGGCATTAAAAGCTGTAAAACAACATACAAGCACCAGCGTAAGCAGGAAACCCTTTGTGAAAAGATTAAAACTCATTTTAATCGAAAAACTTAACGGTGAATTAATTAAAGGCGTAGCCAAGGGATACTATAACGGAGGAAATATTGGCTCCGGCAACAGCATTACTCTCACTATCGTTGATGCGCGATAAGGCAAGATCTATATTTAGGCCATTGGTTTTGAGCCCAACGCCGAAGTTTGGCTGCATTCGTTGAGAGGTGCCGCCGTTAAAATTCCTGTTTTCCTGATAGTTGTTTATGCCACCGCGGACAAACACTGTGTTGGCATAAGCCAGCTCAAGTCCTACATGCGGATCTATTGACACTACATCAGTTTTAACCAGCACATTACGCTTGCCATCGAAAGTAAAATCAACATCGGTAGCTATAAGAGCTCTCAGCTTGTCGGTGAAATGGAAAGTTTTGCCTAGGCCTAAAACCACGCGCGGCAAGGTAAGCTCAGCTGTGTTCTCGGGCAGGTCGTTGCCGGTTTGCAGGTAGGCCTCTTCCAAAGCCTCCACATTATGAGTCCAGGCGGTAAAGGTGGTGGTAATATCTTTGGCCATGATCCCAAACTGCCAGGTACCACGCTGCAACTGGGCGCCGGCATCAAGCCCAAAGCCCCAGGCATTGGCGAACTCCCCAACATTCCGATAGATTACTTTGGCATTAGCCCCCAACTGGAGTCCTTTAATAAGGTTGCTCTTTTTAGCATAAGAAAGCAGGAAAGCATAATCTGCCACCGAGAAGAACCGGATGCTGTCGTACTGAATGTAACCAAACTCATTCTGAAGCCTTCTGGTATCAGCAATATCGTCTACACCAAGCCTGATAACCGATAAGGCAAGGGCACTGGTGCTATCCAAGCCCATGGCAAAGCTGCCATAATCGTTTTTAGCGATTCCGGCAAAAAGCTCAGAGTGCATCAGAGCCACATTATACTTGTTTTGCATGCGCAGCAGGCCTGCCGGGTTCCAGTAACCAGCAGTAGCATCGTCGGCCAGAGCAGCCTGCACATTACCCATACCCAGGGCACGTGCACCAATACCTATGTTCAGAAATTCATTACTGTACTTGGGGGTAGAAACCTGTGCCTGTGAGGAGGTCCAACTCCAGACTAACAAGACTGCAAAAAAACATTTCAGGGTAAATTTTAACATAGAGGCAGGTACGGGTTAATCATTTTGCATTTCAGGAAACGCTTATCTAGTTCAAAATTGAAACTCTAACACCTCCCAAGGTTAATTAGTTGACGTGAAGCAAACTTTATTTTGCGCAAAAATACTCATTAATGTGAATTATCCTTTTTATCGAAACACACAAAGTAAAAATAATTCCATTATTTTACACACAGTACCTTGCGTTACATAGTACCTTTTATTATATTTGCTTATTGATTAACCAGTAGCATCATGAAAGTAGAGAACACACAAGTGCAGATGCGGAAGGGAATCCTGGAGTTCTGTATTCTGGAAATTATCTCCAGAGGTGAGGTATATGCATCGGATATGCTGGAGGAGTTAACAGCGGCCAAAATGATTGTGGTGGAAGGGACTCTCTACCCTTTGCTGACACGCCTCAAAAACGCCTCGCTCCTGGACTATAACTGGGTAGAGTCATCTTCTGGCCCTCCCCGAAAATACTACACCCTCACCGAAACTGGCCGAATCTTCTTGGAGCAGCTACGGGCAACATGGCAAGAACTTGTAGCATCAACTGAACACATCATCCAAAACAAAAAATCGAAGGAATCATGAAAAAGAACATAAGCATAAACCTGCAAGGCGTCCTCTTTCATATAGAGGAGGACGGTTACGAGCAGCTTAGCCGCTACCTCGATTCCATTAAAGCGTATTTTTCGAACTACGAGGGCCATGATGAGATTGTAGCCGACATTGAGGCTCGCATTGCCGAGATCTTCTCAGCTCGTCTTACTCCATCGAAGCAGGTAATTTCCCGTGCTGATGTGGAAGCCTTGATTACACAAATGGGTGATGTGACAGATTTTGATTCTGAACCATTGGAAGAAGAGCAGCACCACAGCACTGGCAGCTATGGCACCAACGCGGCAGGTGAAGCTGGCCCTGCGAGTTCCTCCATTTACGACCAGGCTCTGCATGGCCCTAAAAAACTGTCAAGAGACATGTCGAGGAAAATGATTTCTGGCGTAGCGGCAGGTATTGCCAATTACCTCAACGTGGACCCGATCTGGATCAGGTTGCTCTTCATTGTGTTGGTATTTGGCGTGTCGTTCACTACCTCCCTTTTCTGGCATCATAATAACTTCAGCTTCTCGGTAGGAGGTTTATTTATTTACATCGGCCTTTGGATTGCGCTACCCGTTAACTACAACCTACCCGAAACAAACGTAAAGCGGCTTTTCCGGGACCCGATCGATAAAAAACTAGGCGGCGTTGCAAGTGGCATAGCGAAGTTTTTCGGAGTAGACACCACTATTATTCGGGTGCTGTTTCTGTTGTCGATTTTAATAGGTGGCGCAGGTGTTATGCTTTATATTATACTATGGATTGTGGTGCCGGAGGCCAGTACACTTACTGAGAAAATACAGATGCAGGGAAACCCGGTAACACTTTCAAGCATTGAACAATCTCTCAAAGATAACCTCAACCTGAAAGACCACTTCGGCAACGACAGCGCCACAGCAAAAGCACTTAAAACCCCACTCCACCTCATCTCGCAGTTTATTCACTTTCTAAGTTCTGCGCTAGGGCCTATCTTCCTGTTCCTGCTCGCGCTCATCCGGATTGGTGCAGGAATCATGTTGCTGGTTATTTCTATCGGTATTGCCATTGCTCTATTTACTTCCCTGTTTGTATCGATGGGGCTTATACATGAACCTGAAAATTTTATGTTAGGCGCTTACCCGGCCTCCCTGCTAATGGAGGGCTTTCCCAGGCTCGGATTGGTGGCAGGTTTTATGGTTGGTCTGATTCCGGCTATTCTCCTGATGCTTTTAGCCATCGGGCTTCTCTCCAAGCATTTTCTACTGCGCTCCACAGTTGGGTGGTCGTTGTTCGGGGTGTGGCTGATAAGCTTGTTTTCGTTAATTGCTGTAATCGTGATTTACAGTCAGAACTTTATGCGATCTGGCGAGCTCGAAATAGTAAAGCAATACAATGTTGCTCCTTATGCTACAGTTACACTCGATGCTTATAATACCAACCTCGATTACCATAACCTGTACATTGCAGGCGTTAAAAGCCATGCAGGAAATAATATAGAAGTGATCCAGCGAGTAACTGCCAAAGGCCGGAACGAAGCAGAGGCCAGGCGAAATGCCCAAATGATATCCTACGCGGTGGTACAGCGCGATTCGGTACTACGATTTGATAACAGCTTTGACTTTAAAAAAGGGGCTGCCTTCCGCGACCAGGAGCTGAACCTAACGCTGCTTGTCCCACAGGACAAACCTTTAAGACTTACCAGGAGCTTCCTGAACATGTTGCCAAGCTCCCTGTTTGCAGTAGAGTACAGCCGCGAAAAAATACTGCGCAATACCTGGCAGGCAAAAGGCGATTACCTCACCTGCCTCACCTGCGAGGCCGACACCTTAGATACAGTAAATACTACTGCGTTTGCCAATGCGTCGGAAACGATGGGCACAGCTAGCAGTGTGCTCTCTGCCATGGACGAGTACAGCAGCAACGTTAGATCCTACAGCGAAAGCGACTTTGAGAAAATAAAAATATCAGGCAATTACCACCTCCAGATAAAGCAAGGCAGCGAGTATGACCTTCAGATACGGGCCGACGAGGACGAACTGGAAAAACTGAAAGTATCGAAAAGCAATGCTGAATTACGAATAGAGCCTCGCCAGAAGTATTTTAATGTATTTAACGATAGCAAAGCTGTACTCATTCAAATAACGGTACCGGACTTAAAAAAACTGGAGCTCAACGGGGCCTTAAGAGCAGATATTGGCAGAATAGAAACCAACTCGCTGGACCTGTATTTTTCTGGAGCTACCAAATCGGTAGTAGACCTGCAGGCTAACAGAATAAAACTGGACATTTCCGGTGCCTCCACTACCACTCTCACAGGCCAGGCTCAGCGTATGGACCTAGATATATCTGGTGCAAGTAAACTGATGGCTGCAAACTGCAAAGTAGAAGAAATCGAAATAGAAGCATCGGGAGCAAGCAAGGCAGAGATACACGCCAACCGCCATCTGAAAGCAGAAGCCTCCGGAGGAAGCTCAATTGCTTATAGCGGCACTCCAGGCTATTTAACCACCGATGTGTCAGGAGCTGGTAAAATTAAACGGCTGTAGGCAAAGGTTTACCCTGAGTTAATACAAGCCTAAAATAGGTCCGCAAGGCTAATTTCATTAGAATAATTTAACCAATACACTGCTTTTAAAATTAGAAACTTGAAGGTGTGAAAGTTAAAATATTCTGTTTCATTGGCTGTTTAGGAACTAGTTACCAACTCTCAACTTTTAAAGCTCTATGTCCTGAATCTCTGAAAAAGGCTCCGAAAGGCCTAAATCATTAGAAGAATTTAGGGTTAAATACTGCATAACAAGTAGACACCAAATACCCCTCTACCCCATTTAACCAATTTAAAATAAAACTTTACTGCCACACCAGCACCAATACCTACCATTAGTACAAAATAAAACAACCTTACAGTATATAGAAGGCTTCTATATTATCGTTATAACAGCAAGTAAGTTTAATGAGTTAGTTTAGTTGTTTGATGAGTGAACCTGGTGAAGCCCCATTTCCTTCCCTTTCTCAAGAAGGAATGCAAAGGCTTCACCAGCTTCATTTTTAACGGTACCTTCGAGAATTGCCTCAGTCAGAATTTCCTTTAGCTCACCTACGGTTTTAGATGGCTTTAAACCAAAAGTTTCCATAATTATTTCACCAGTAATAACAGGTTGGAAATTGCGGAGTTTATCACTTTCCTCCACCTCTACCAGCCGGCGCTCTACTTTGTCGAAGTTTTGCAAGTAGCGTTTCACCTTAGTATCATTTTTAGAGGTGATGTCGGCACGGCAGAGTTTCATCAGCGCGTCTATGTCGTCGCCTGCCTCAAACAGCAGCCGCCGGAGAGCAGAATCTGTAACGGTGTCTTTAACCAAGGCAATTGGCCGCAGGTGCAGCCTTACCAGTTTTTGCACAAAGCGCATGTGCTCATTCAGAGGAAGTTTCAGGTCTTTGAACAGTTTGGGCACCATGCGCGCGCCTTTCTCCTCGTGCCCATGAAAAGTCCAGCCCACCTTTGGCGAAAAGCGTTTTGTATCTGGTTTGGCTATATCG
Organism: Pontibacter sp. 13R65; assembly: GCF_047525655.1. NCBI lineage: Bacteria > Pseudomonadati > Bacteroidota > Cytophagia > Cytophagales > Hymenobacteraceae > Pontibacter > Pontibacter sp. 13R65. Next base: position 91,554 of record NZ_JBLIQL010000009.1, on the reverse strand, counting down.
TGCAAAATGGCTGCCCACCGCAGCCACAGGTCATCCGAAACTTGCGCTACATTGTCTAAAACTTGTAAGGTATGGTAAAAATTATCTTTATGAGAGTTGCCTTTTATAGTTTCTACGCCTTGCAACTCCGTCATTTTTGGAAATATAAGGTGTAGAAGTCCTGAAGCAAAAAGTAATTTAAACCCATAAGATGGCACCGGCGAAAGTACTATTTTATTTAGCTCATCCGTAATACGCTCCTGCGACACTATGCGAATGCGCTCTTTATTGTCGATAATAGCATCAAAGGTCTCGGGAGAAATGTCGAAACTTAGCTGACTGGCAAAACGGATGGCCCGCATCATGCGAAGCGGATCGTCAGAAAAAGTAATATTGGGCTCAAGTGGTGTCCGGATCAACTTTTTCCTCATATCGACTTGCCCGTCGAACCGATCTATCAGTTGCCCGTAAGTTTGCTTATTTAAGCTAATGCCGAGGGCATTAATGGTAAAATCGCGCCGTTTCAAATCATCTTCCAATGTTCCGGCTTCTACTTCGGGCTTTCTAGAATGTTCCCGGTACGACTCTTTTCGGGCTCCAACAAATTCTATTTCCCACTCGCCATCGCGCAGCATAGCCGTACCAAAATTCTTGAAAACAGCTACCTTCGGTTTGTGAGGCAACAGAGCAGATACTTTTTCGGCAAGTGCTATGCCATTACCTACACATACCACATCAATGTCTTTTGAAGGCCGCTTCAGCACAAGGTCACGTACAAATCCGCCTATAACATAAGCTTCTACGCCAAGCTCGACCGCTGCTGCGGCCACTACTTCAAAAATGGGATGTGGTGGTAATTGTATCAAGTTCATTTCAAAAATTAAAGCCTCAAGTAACTGGCTTGCTACCTGAGGCACAAAATTAAACGAATAAACCGAAACCGCTACTTTCTCGGGACTGCTCCCTAGTCCCTTAGTATTTTTGTAGCCCCACTTGCTTCTATTTTTATAATACGGGAGGGTTGTGCCGGAGCTGCCTCATCCTGCCTGATGCGCACTATAAAATCCACTTTGCTTTTTATTTCATCCGAGATTTGAGAAAAGGTTTGCGGCGTAGGCTCACCGCTGGCATTGGCTGAGGTAGATACGATCGGGCGTCTGAACTGCATTAGCAACCGGTGGCAGAAATCATCTTTCGGAATTCTTACGGCTATGCTTCCATCTGCAGAAACCAGTTCAGGCGGAAAATTTTTAGCATCGGAGAAAACAAAGGTGGTAGGCCTTTCCTGGGTCCGGAGAATTTCTTCAAAATTTTCCGGTACTTCTTGTACATAGCGCTCCAGCATGCTTACATCGGCCATGAGTACTATCATCGCCTTTGATTCATCACGCCCCTTAATCTTATAAATTTTTTTTACAGCCTCTGCATTAAGCGCATCACAGCCAATTCCCCACACCGTGTCGGTTGGGTATAAGACCACATTGCCTAATAAAAGCTCATCTTCTGTTAGCTGTACTTCCTTCAGGAGTTGGTTCATTTTAAGTTCTAACTTTATACTATAAAATACTTCTACGTAAGTATAGACAAAATCAGACCATTTTAAAGCCTAAGCTATTTATGTTAACTAAAATATAATTAGAAAAGGGTGCTTCTTGCAAAGTTGGTACTGGTAATTTGCATTATATGCGGTTGGTCATCATTTTAAGATACACTTTGGCTATTTTATAATAGAGGCTCAACCCTCCTCGGTGCATATCTAAGGTATGCTTTATATGTTCCTGTACATTCTGTTTGTTATGGGTGGCGTGCCAGATATTGTTGGCCACACTTACACCATAATGTGCAAAACACATTTTCGACTTTTCCAGCACGGCCTCCCGCTGCTCTTCTGGTAAATGTTCTTGAATCAGTTCCATGACAAAAGCTATGTCTGACAGGTACTGCCCGTTCATAAATTTCTGACTCGAAATAGACTCTATGTGCTTCCGGTAATCGGCTAAAACTGTAGGTGTATAGGCAACCGGATAGTGTTTGGCAATTCTTACCCACATTTCCCAGTCCTCGCCATACGTGATGCCAAAGAAGCTACCTAACTTTTCATATACCTCCCGTCGCACTACAATAGAGGCATACTGTATTCGCTGCCTTTCTGCAATTCGAACCAGCCAGTTTTGCAGAATTCCCTCCTTTTTCATCTCAAAAGGCTGCACATAGTCAACTTCGCCGGCCTCATCCATATAACTGAACCGGCAGAAAGCTGCTCCTGCTTCAGGGTACCGCTGGAAAAGCTTCCCTATTTCCTGATAGTATCCTTTTCTTATTCTATCATCGCCATGAAGCAGGTGTACCAGTTTTCCCTTGGCACGGTTAATACAAGTTTCGAAATTGCGAAGACTCCCCATGTTCTCCGGCTGCCGATAATATTTAATTCTGCCTTTTCCTATCTGCTCAACCATCTCCTTTACATTCGCATCGGTACTGGCATCATCTATCACCTCTATCTGCATATCCTGCTCTGCTATACTCTGCATCAACACACTTTTCAAAGTTTCAGGTAGATAAGCAGCACAATTGTAAACAGGAATCATAACAGACCACAGAGGCCGTGTCTCATCATGAGCTAAGGGTGCAATAGCAGGCGGAGTTAAGGGTATTCTATTCACAGGATTAATTGTATAGCCAAATATCGAAAAAAATATTTTTTTTATACTATTACAAGCTGGCTTATTTGCATTAAAAAATAAATTATTTGTTATTTTCGTTTAACAATAAATACCTCAGAAACCTTTAATCAGCATTTACAACCGACTTTCTTTTAAAGAGCATCTCAGAAATCTAAGTCCTTCTCTCCTTCCTTTTAAAGCTCTTATAAAAAAAGTGTTGTACCAGATTGAGTAGCCTGATTGTAATCAGAGTAAAAATTTTAACAGCTAAAGGATAAGCTTTTTCTCTTACTAGTGTTGCAGGAGCATAATACTTCTATTATAGATGTATATTCTAAAAGGCTTTAACCTTTAAAAAAATAAACTTTAGTTAACTTTTCCGAAAGCCAGTTTAAGTTTATTCTTAACAAAGTATAAAAGAAACCTTGTGTTAAAATCAAGCAAGAGTAAATAAGCATTCTGAGGTTTAGAAAACTGCTCCATAAAAAATTTAATAATGTACTTTCTCTTGTAAAAAGCAGCCAGTTTTAGTGCTGCCTTATTTCTATTCACATTTTCTTTCTCTAAAATTCCCTCCGTTATCCTATCTAACTTACGTAAACATTGCACTACACTATATACACTAGCCTCCTCCAGTAGAGGCTCGAAATTATGTTGCAAGCACTCTATATGGCTGTAAGAAAGGGCAAAATCGTTTCCTACATAGTATCTAAAATTCCGAAGCAGTTGCGTGTGCTGCGCTAGCTCATACTCTTGCTTTTTCAGTACTTGATGTAAACTCTGACTGGACATGCGGTAATGCAACAACACTTCCGGTAAATTATAAATTTTGTACTTTCTGGATAGCTGCCAGAATAACTCAAAATCTTCTGCATAGGGCTCAGTATACATTCCTACAGCCTCAACAGCAGATTTTCTGTACATCACGGTAGGATGGTATATCCAACAGACAAAGGTGAGATTGTAATAAAAAAACTCGCTCCTGAATCGATCTATCCTTATAAACTCTTTGCTCTCCGACATCACCTGCACTAAAGAGGATACCATTGCACAATCAGTATGAGCATCTAAATAGGCTACCTGCTTCTCTAATCGGTTTGGCAGGCTGATATCGTCGGCATCCATGCGGGCAATAATCGGAGCATTTGCCAGTCGTATGCCTCTATTTAATGTTTCAGAAATTCCCAGGTTCTGCTCATTCTGGATAAACCTGATCCTTGGGTCTGCATAAGACTTTACAATATGTGCCGTGTTATCTGTAGACCCATCATCAACAATTAAAAATTCAAAATCTGAATATGTTTGCTGTAGAATACTATCTATGGCCTCAGCCAAAAACATTTCTGCGTTGTAAACCGGCATTAGTACTGTAAGCGCAGGCATATGTTCTTGCTACTTTGCTAGGTGGAATTGTTTTTTTATCAGGTCTTTAATAGGGCCTGGAACAGCTTTTTTAGAAAGTTGCACTACCTGTCTAGGCAATGTGTGGGATAAGAAGTAAAGTGTGGGATGATGATATGGAAACAAAGCTTTTTTTAAAAGCAGGTCTAGCTTATCATCTAAAAAATTATTTTTTACAGTATAATCGTGCAGCCATTCCAAAAAATAATGTCTCACAGCGTGATATTGACCATTTTCTTTTACTTTCTTTACTGTAGATCCAGGCCGCTGGCGATACAAATTATTACAAGCTGAAGATACATATACGTGGCAGTTGAAGTACAACTTACATAACAGCGCCTGGTCCTCATACAGTTGGTACTGCTGAACAAAAGAATTCTCAAAGCCCCCAACACCTTGAAGTGCAGACTTTTTCACCATTAATGCACATGGAGCAGGTGCGGCGGCATCTTGCAATGGGTATATCTTATATATAAGCTGTGTTGGCTTATAAACCGTTTCAGCCTTTGCTCCAACTGGTATTAAAAAATCCCTTTTGGATGACTCGTTCCAACTATACCAATAAACCGAGGCTTCTGCCACCATATCTATTTCGGTGAAAGTTTCGAAGAGAGATACCTGGTGCGACAATTTATTGGGTAGCCACTTATCATCTGCATCAAGAAGTGCTATTAAAGTACCTTTAGCCTGGTGTACGCCCAAGTTTCGACTAACTGTCGCGCCTTTATTTGCGTGGCCTTCGTGCTCAATATAAAATATTCTATCAGGATTCTTAATGGCAAATTCTTTTGCAATTTGTGTACTCCTGTTCGTTGAGCCATCGTCGATCAGTAATAACTCCCAATTGGCATAGTTCTGCTGCAGTACACTCTCTATTGCCTCTCCAAGAAATTGCTCTTCATTCATGAAAGGAACAATCACAGATACCAGTGGTTGATAATTGGTTGAGTTATTCATAACCGGATTAATTATTGAATCCATTGCCTTAGCTTGTTCGAAAAAACTTCTCGATCCCAATTTGCTACTTGAAATCTACCCATCTGGTAGGCAGGAGTCTTGGTAATTATAGCCTGCTCCTCCGTAGTAAAAGCAGCATTAAAATTCAAATTTTCTGCTATTTCCACTGTTTCTTCATTATAATTGCCATACGGGTATGCGAGCAATTCTATACTTTTGCCTATTATCTGCTGCAGAGACTTTATATTATTCTGTATCTCCAGTTGCTGAATTTCTTTAGTATGGTGAGCCAGCGCAACATGTGTTACAGTATGTGCTCCTATAGTAAACAAACTGTTACCGCTTAACTCTTTGAGTTGTGCTGTCGTCATACTAAAATAATCAGAACGAGCTCCCCCTAAATTGTCCGTCCACTTTCGTATCTCATCCAAACACTGCTGTTGTTCCTGAACAGGCAATGGCCGAAGATTTTTCCATAGTTCATAAAACAGCAGGCTTCGTTTGGTTGGAGGAGTGTCTTGGCAAGCATTCCAATTCTGATGTTTTATGGCAACTTCATGTTCTAATATTGCCTCATCGCTTAAACAACTGCTAATTAATTGCCCATTTATGTTTATTTCCACACGAGCGGGCAAAAGAGGAGCGTATAATATTATTTCCTCCAGCTCATCCCACCAAAATTCTTTTGTTTCCCCAATATTGCCCGTAGAAACAAAAAAAGTGGCTGGCAACCCGTACTTCTCCAACAGTGGCTTTGCTACCAAGTAATTATCCTGGTAGCCATCATCGAACGTTATAGCTATACTGTTTCTCTTTAGCTTGCGGTTTTTCACTCCTTCTGCCAATGCTTGAAGTGGCACAACGTTCCCAAGTCTACTCAATACCTGCAGATGCGCTTCGAAATGAGTAGGACTTACGGCTATATCCCACACATCTGACTTCGGTTCCGCAATACGATGATACATCAGCACCAGCGCTTTTGCCTGAAAGTACTTCTTATATAGGTAGTGTAACTGAGCTTTCAAAAAACTATGCTTTAATAGCTTTAACAGTATTAATCACCTGAAACTGCGGATCATAAGCATCAAGTTCTTTAGTAGATAGCTCAGAGTGCCCCATGCCATATAAAAATGCAGAGGCAGCAAGCACATTGCCATAAGAACCTACCTCAACTTCTCCTCCAGGAAAAGATTCTGCCATTAGCATACGAAGCACCTTGTCTGTAAACGACCAATACCAAGTTCCTCCCCACTCATCATTAGCCACAGAGGTGATGTAAGGAACAGTTAACAACAAAGCCCCTCCTGGCTTCAGGATGCGGTGGCAAGTTGCCAAGGCGCCTTTGAAATCGTATATAAGGTGTAAAGTCTGTGTCAGCACAATACAATCGAAAGTATTATCTGGAATTTGAGGTGCTGCACTTAAATCGCCAATAAGTGTAGCACGCTTATTACTATCATTCACGTGTAGAATATCGCTTTTTATAACCTGCTTGCCTCCATACTGCATGGTGTATTCATTGTCGCCAATTTCTAATACTCTGCCTTTGATAACTGCTGCTTCTTTCTGCAGGAAGTTTTCTATATAATAACGATCTACAGGCCCCCCTCTGTCGTAACCAAATTTGTTGCTAAAAGGTGTAGTCCCAGCAAAGTCGCCAAATCTAACTTTGCCAACAGGTGGCACATATTTTTTATGCAAAAAAATTTTATGTATCCACCTTAACCCAAAGGCGGGAGTACTTTTCTTCAACATTGATTTGATCATGGCGGGCTTCCTTAAAAAATATCTAAATAAAAGAGTTGGCTTGTGTTTTAAAAAAGTAAAAAGAGTTCGGTAAGGAAAGGCTGAATTATTGGCCACTTCTCTTTTGTACAGTTGCTGACAGTAATAATTCTTCCAGATGCTTTTCCCTTTTAAGTAAGCTTTCCGTTCACTATCCGTTGTTACCAGCTCCCTCTGACGATCCAGCACAAAAAGCACGCCCTTCAACATAGCAGGAATCTGGCCTGACATATTGGAATTGTGAAGCCTATAGGCCGCAATCCTTTTTGTATGGTGCTGCACAGGGTACTTTCGGGCTACCTTAAGATATATATCATAATCTTCGCAGTTCTTCAGAGAAGTGTCGTATAAAAACTCATCAAACACCCAACGCCGATACATAACTGTGGCATGCATGCCTATGTAGTTTCCTTGTAATAAATTCAGGTAGTGATCTGAACTTATCTCGTTTATTTCCTCCACCACAAGCCCCTCTTCCTCATACACTTTGTCGTGTGCCCCAGATACAAAGGCTAGCTGTTGATTTTCCTGCAAATAGGCAACATTGGTAGCAATCGCGCCTGGCAGGAGCCAATCATCGGCATCTAGAAAAACAAGCAACTCACCCTTTGCATTCTTAATACCTGTGTTCCTTGCGGCAGAAAGCCCTTGGTTCTTCTGGTAGATATATACCACACCCATGGCACTTTGGGCAACTTCTGCCGTATTATCTTCAGAACCATCATCGACGACAATAATTTCAAAAGTAGGATAATCTTGTTCCCAAACGCTTTTAAATGCCTCCAGAAGAAAGTTGCCGTGGTTATAAGAAGGAATTATAACCGAGACTAAAGGAGTTACAAGCACCTGCACCGTATCCCAATTGAGTTTTTCCTTTATTCTGGCTTGGTATGAAAGGACCATATCGACAGCGTTAAATCATTTTTTTTTCTTTAAGTGCAGTGTATGAATGCTGCTTAACTGCAACAGTCTTTTTGTTTCGGTAATAAAACAAATGTCCTGATAACGTACCTTTTATCTCTGCCCATAGGGTTCGGTTTCGTCCGCGATAGTTTGGGAAACCTGCGATAATTAACCGCCAATAATGTTTCGGCATAGAACGGAATAAGCGTTTTTTATAATTCGCCAGCCCAAGTTGCTTTTGCTGAATTAAGGCAGCTGCTGTAAAGCCTCGCATGTAAAAGAAAATCTGACTTTTCAGTTCTTTAAGCCCTTTCCTATGCTCATGGCATACAATAGCACGAGGATTATAGTGGATTTTAAAACCATGCCTAAGTATCCTAAACCACATCTCAGAGTCACCGTTGCAACCTGCTGCACCTGCATCCAGCAATTCATCAAAATAGCCTACCTCCTCGAAAACCGATTTCCTGAAAGCCATATTAGCCCCGGCCCCGATTTCCCATACCGGCGGCCCATGATAAAGATGTTTGTGGAAGTAGGTGGAATCGTAATACTTGTCTATGTACCCTCTGTTAAAACTCCAATACTTCTCAAAAATAAACTGCGACTCTGTTGATAACTCCGAGGCGATAACCAAGCCAGTCAAGGCCATAGTCTCAGTATCTTTAAATGTCTTCCAAACGTGCAGCACCCACAGAGGGTGTACCACCACGTCATCATCTACAAAAGCTACGATTGTGTTACGTGCCTGCTTTACACCCGTATTTCTGGCAAAATCCAATCCAGCCCGAGGCTCTTTAATATAGGTAGCCTCCCCAAACTGCCTCACTGCCTCTTCTGTTGTACTGTCAGTTGGCGCATTATCCACCACTATAATCTCTTCAGGCTGGTAAACCAAACCTCTCAATAACTGTAAACACTTAGTCAAATATTTAGACCTGTTTCTAGTGCATATTATAACAGATACAGGTAATTTAGACGGAATCTCCTCCTCTATATTTGCATTAAAAAGTGAGTCCAAGTAAACAGTAAAATTTTGACAATCTTTAGCTTGCACCATATTTTGCAAATCTATGGCAGGTTTGTCGCCCCCGTAAAATGCAAGGGTAGGGAAAATGGCTTTTACCATTTCACTAACCAACCGTTCTTCCCCAATTCCTTCTCCAGGGTTAAAAAAAACTTCGCCTAACGCAACACTTTTCCACCAGAACATGACATAGTTCCCCTGATCTGAATTATGGAGCAAGGGCAAGACAACTATCTCATTCAAGTATATATGGGAAATCTGATATGGGCAATATTTTTTCATGTGGAAGGCTTAGGTTAAGACAAACGCTGATTCATTTTGCTTTAGCGCAAATGGCAGCTTCGGTCTAACAGCGCCCCACCATTTGCCATACCACTTAATGTCTCCTCTAAAATCTTCTAATTCAAAAGACAGACACTCCTCGAACGCATATAGCTCTGTAGTAGTATCTTTTACCACATACAGGCTAATGTAATATGCCCCATCGTTCAGGAAATTACCAGGAATCTCACATTCTCCTTCTACTAATCCTTTCTGGCATAGAACTGCAGGAGAAGGAACATCAAAAATGCAATCTCCTCCATAAGAGAAAAGCAATATATTGGCGCTGATACTCAGATCATCCTGCATGTTCCAGAACTGGAATTTAACCTTCATAGGCACGCGGATGTCTAACGGCGCATTTGGGAACTCTAGCTGAGGTACCAGCTCCAATTTCTTAAACCGGATTATATCATTTCCTGGCGCAGTTTGCGGACTCTCCCACTCCTGCTTCAATTTGTTTTGTTGAACCTGAGTAATGTATTTATTAACCACATTGTGCACAGGACCTATTGCCTGCATCCTTCCCTTGTTGAGCCATAAAGCGGTATCACATAGGTTATTGACTGCTTGCATAGAGTGGCTCACAAACAGCACTGTTCTTCCTTCGCTTTGCGACACTTCCCGCATCTTGCCCAGGCACTTTTTCTGGAAATCAGCATCGCCCACAGCCAGCACTTCATCCACGATCAGAATATCCGGCTCTAGGTGGGCTGCCACTGCAAAGGCAAGGCGAACGTACATACCAGATGAGTATCTTTTAACAGGCGTATCTATAAACTGCTCTATGCCGGAGAATGCCACAATTTCATCAAACTTACTTCTTATTTCCTGGCGGGTCATACCTAGGATATAGCCGCTTATAAAAATGTTCTCGCGTCCGGTTAATTCCTGGTGGAAACCTGTCCCTACCTCCAGCAGACTGCTTACTTTGCCATTGCCTCGCACAGTACCATGTGTAGGGCGCACAATGCGCGAAATAATTTTTAGCAGAGTAGATTTGCCAGAGCCGTTGCTACCGATAATGCCAAGTGCTTCGCCACGTTTTACTTCAAAATTCACATCGCGCAATGCCCACAGGTATTGGCTGCTTTCTGTTTTATCGTTTCCGTCTAGAGAAAAGAATGGGTCTTGCTTTTTCAGGACTGAAGAATTCCACCAGCGTTGGATGTCCTGCCGGAGAGAGCCAGTTCCAATTGTGCCTAGCTTATATAGTTTGGATAGCTCCTCGACTGTGATTATAGTATCTGCCATTGCTGTAAACCTTAAACAATATCTATTAATTTATCGCCTTGTTTGTTGAACAGCAGCGAGGAAAGCAAAAGGGCTATAACTGTAAAGCAAACACTATAGAGCAGGCCATTTACAGTTACGGTGCCTTCGCCCAGGAGCGAGAACCGGAAAAGCTCAAACAATGGCGTAAGGGGATTTAATTCAACCATCCAGCGCACCTTTTCCGGCACCGACCCGATCGGGTAAATAACAGGAGTAACAAACATAAAAAGTCGCACCCCCAGGCTCACCAGATTTATCAGGTCGCGGTATTTTGCCGTTAGCACCGAAAAGAACAAACCCAGAGATAAACCAATTGTACCTATAAACAGAATAATAACAGGAATAACCAGCAACCAAACGGAAAACACAATGGAGGCATCCAAGAGCAAAGCATAATACCCCATGAGCAGCACCAACAGCACCAACTGCATTAAAAATCGGAAAAAGTGTGTACTTATAACCGAAATGGGCATAATAATGCGCGGAAAGTATACCTTACTAAAGATGTGCGCATTCTCTTTGAAGGTAAAAGCAGTGCCGGTAAAGCTGTCATTAAAGAAATTCCAGAGAACAATGCCTGAAAAATAAAATAACACAGGTGGTATGGATCCAGTGGCAATACCGACCATCTTACCGAATACTAACACATAAGTTACCAGTGTCATAATGGGCTGAATCAAGATCCAAATTGGGCCAAGCACCGTTTGCTGGTAATTTAAAAGGAAATCGCGACGAACCAGGCTCCTTATCAGGTGGCGGTACCCCCACAATTCCTTTAAATCCCAACTCCAATAGCTGGTCTTTCCACTGATTTCCCATTTGTTATCTGGCACTGCTGACATAAACTTTTGTTGTAATGATTTTAAGCTCAAAGGTTGTGACCTGGTCTTACTTTCAAAGTTTCCCAACTTGACTCAGTTCTGGAACTAACTTTCAAGTTGTTGTTTCCTGCGATAAAGTAAATACGACGTAAAATTAAGCTATATTTTATATAAAAATACTACTACGTTATAAAAAAACAAAAACATTTTCTACAAAAAGCAACATGTAATTATATTACCTTTCCTAAAATAGGAGAACAAAACCGTGCCTAATTACAATTTACCATTCTGAATCTTGAATTTTATACAGAAAAAGCCGCACCGCTACTACTAAAGAAGCCTTTAGTAAACCTTATCTCCTAATTCACAATCATTTAGGCCTTGTTACTAATGCTGGCATCATAAAAAAACCGATAAAAAAATTGGTAAAGAAAGAGAGATGAAGACATCTGAGAAGAACATAATTCCCATTATGGACCATCTATTCCCAAAATAACACCACCAATAAAGAAGCAGAAAGAAAGGAAAAATCAGAGAAAATTAGTTTCGGGTCTGGATAAGATGTTACCCAGACCCAATGCACAGCAAAAGATCAGCTTATTGCAAGGAAACAATATTACCTCATTCTAAAAACGGATATGACGTTTACAAGCGAAAAGGCAACACAGCAGCTTGTAAGATTAGTTGCCAACCAGGTGGGGCACAAATTGAGAGAGGTTAGTAATAATCCCTTTCTCGCGCCTATATCCAATAGCACAGCCTTCACCGGCCCAGAACACACCTGCCTGGTATTGGTAGCCGTTGGCATCTTGTGGCAAGTCGCACCAGCGCTGATACACCTGCTGTTGGTGATCATACTCACCCCCCATTCGCGTAATTCGAACCTTGTCTACTACCTCAATGCTTTGTCCTTCACGGCCAAAGTATGGCTTTCGGATGTATTTCCCCTGGAGTGGCTCCAGATCGGCCTCAAGTAGCAGCGGGTGGTACGGATAAGCTTTCCAGAGCCAGGCTAACATGCCTTTACTTTGAAACAACAAGGTGTAAGCCGGGTTTGCTATCACCACAGTTCTTGTGCGCGACAATTGCGTCAGGCTTTCCAATAACTCCGGCTCTTCCCAGGCTAGCTGCTCCCAGGGTAAAAGCTTAAACAAAAACGGGAACTGCTGCCACTGCTCTGCTCCGATCTGCGCCCAGACACCTTTGTCTACCCCTTCTGTGGAAATAGAGACATCGCCTATCGGACATAAATGCGCATCGAAACCGGCCTCCGAGGCCGCCTGGGCCAGCACAGCGCAATTGGTTTCGTCTTCGGCACTGCCGCCGAGGTAAGTCAGGAGCAGCGCAGGCGGCAAATCGTCGTTGAGCATGCGCCACGACTTAAACTGCTCTACCAGCGCCTCATATAAACCCGAATACTGCCTGGCTTCGTTTTTTCCTGCCGCCGCTAGGCTGGCCCATTGCACTACAGCAGTTTCAGGAATTGAGGTAGCTGTATCGGCATTAAACTCCAGCAGCTTTGGCCCCTCCGGCGTTTGTACCAGATCGAAGCGACCATACAAATGCCATTGCCGGTCGTCGTTCCACGATTGCCGCACCAGCCGCCATAGGTTCTCAGGAATACCCAGCACTTTCAGAAAGGCATCTGGCAAGTTTTCCGGCACTGCCTCCACCATCATGTTATACAAACTGTTAGCAGCCTCCAGCAGGTCATCCGCTTCTGATTCGGCTACCACAACTGCTTCACCGGGCACGTAATTGGCGCATCCGTCTTCTACACACCAATCCCAACCTAGGCCGCGTACAGCCTTGTCTACATCGCCTTGGTGAGACTCTAATTGAATGCTCCTCTTATTGCTACTGTGCATCTATTGTTTAAGCTTATTCCACAACATTAATCAAGTTACTCGCGCTGACTTCAGCCGGCAGGCTGCAAAAAAGAAAGCCTTAGGCTCCAGCACCTTAAAATGGCTCCGGAAGGCGACTTTCATTAGCATAATTTAAGCAGCCAGCCCATTTGCCTACTCTAGCAGTAGATACGGGCATCAGGAACCTGCGCCTGTACTTCTGTTCCGGAAGTAACCACTCCTGCCGGAAGTAGGTGCGGTAGCACGCTGGCGATAGCTTTGAACATTCTGACGCCAGGCCTCTGTGCGGTTCATAACACCAGGATTAGCATAGTAAGTAGACCTTGGAGCCATCATACGACCGGCCATCATTCCCATTCCGCTCCACCAAAGCACGCTGCCCAGACCGAAGCCTCCAGATTGATAAGTGCCTTGGTTATTAGCTACCTCTTTCATTCGGTTTTGCAGCGCAAGCCCCTGCAAAGTATCCACACGCCCATCCTGGTATTTGAGAATTGCCATGCTTTTGTCGGGGCTGGTGGTACGCTCATCGGTTATTTTCCATTTGTCCGGCGCCTCCTCTGTCAGCTCTGTTATAATTCCATCCGGCACGGCTACCTCTTCTCCACTATTCCACTCGTTGCTGCTACTGCTGGTGTTGGTATCGCAGGAGCTTAGCCCCAAGCAAGCGGCGGCAGCCACAATAAAGGCATTGCGTTTAAAGTCGCCAATAGTTAAATATCTTTTCTTCATCTTTTTCCTGTTATGTAGGTATGCGCCAATTGTTCTACGCAAAAGCAAACCAGATTGGTGTTTCCTTACCCAGCCTCCTAAATTAAAACGAAGACTCAAAGCAAATTATTCTAATCAAAATGCCCTTCCGGAGCTATTTTTCAGTTTTAGCAGCCTGTCCTAACTTTATAGCAGGCAGCGCATCGGGTTGCGGCAAACTCCTACTAGATATTTGCAAGCCGCAGCTTAAACGGCATCAACAACCGTGCTACTATTGCGTTTACCCGCCTACTACTCCCAGAGCGGAAAATGCTCCAGGTGCACCTGTCTCTTAAAGAAAATGCGGGTAGATTCTTCAAAGGAATACGTATAATCGGATACATAAAACTTATGGTCGCCAGCCAATTGCTCTGCCGCCAGGCCTTGCTGCGCCAAATAAGATCTTACATGTTCCGCCACGATCTGGCTGGCATCCAATACATCTACCTTGCCCTCAAAATAGCGTGCTATTTGGTTCTTGATGAGCGGATAGTGGGTACAAGCCAGAATCAGCGCTTCAACGCCGTGTAAACCCTCGTCCGAGAGATAAGCGTTGATCACACTCTCTGAAATGGAGTCATTGAAAAAACCTTCTTCTATCATGGCTGCTAACAAAGGAGTCGCTACCGACTTCAGCACAATATCGGAGCCGAGCTCTTCTACTTTACGCTCATACACACCGGAGTTTACGGTTTGCTTGGTACCTATCAATCCGATTGTTCTGCCAGGGTAGTTCTGGCCGATGTAGGCAATGGTCGGGTCTATCACATTTAATACCTTAGCCTTGCTGCCAACATACTCCTTCACCAGCTCGTAAGCCGCTGCAGAAGCAGAGTTACAGGCAATCAGAATCACTTTGCAGCGCTGCCTGATGAGAAGATCGCAGATCTTAACAGCATATGCTTGTATGGCTGCCGTAGATTTATCGCCGTATGGCAGGTGGGCAGTATCGCCAAAATAAATAATCTGCTCCTCAGGCAGCACTTTTGTAATAGCCTGTGCCACGGTCAGGCCGCCGATTCCACTATCAAATATCCCGACAGGTTGCTCTTTCATGTTCTTAAATCAGAAAGGCGAAGTTAGTTAAATTAGTATTAAAGCCCTGTTCACACCAACATTTTATACTTTGGCTAAAAAAAGATTTTTTTGGAATTTAATTTAAAATAAAAACGGTTTACATAGAAGTTTACAAATTTTCACTGTATGTTGCAACAAGTTAAAAACCGCTTTCACGCCCCTTCCTTTTCAGAATTTATTTAAGCCTACCATACTAGCCTGCTGCTCTTGGACCTGCACCTGAGTGGCGGCGGGAGACTCCTGATAATTGAAAAGCTCTTTTACTACGACCTCATATATAATCAACCCAATTCCTACTTTAAGATTATGTTGCAAGCCCGGCTCGCTTCTACTACCATTATTCAGAAGTCTTCCTTGTACGGAGACCAAAGTGCCCGCTTTGTCGCCTTTCTAATAGACTCTACCCTACTCGTATTTTTTTACTCCCTTATCTATTACTCTGCGGCCAAAGCCCCAGAGCTTATGCTTAGCTGGAACAAGAGTGTTTTTCAAAGTGGTTTTTCTTTAGAGACAATGCTCGTAGAACTTAAGATACTATTCTTTAATCCTTACTTTTTGGTGGCTCACTGGCTTTACTACACCCTCTTAGAAGCCTCTCCACGGCAGGCTTCTATAGGAAAGTTTGTGTTAGGTCTGCAGGTAACCGATCTGCGGGGAAAACGCATCAACCTCTTAAAATCCAATTATAGATATATAGCTAAAATCTTGTCTTCTATTCCTCTTCTAGCAGGTTTTTTTTATATTATTAATGATAGACGCAAGCAAACCTTTTATGATTATATAACCAGAACAGTAGTGGTGTCTGACCCAAAAAATAGAAAAAATACAAATGCACTTTCGAACCGATTAAATATTTTTGCGTATAACGAAGCTTGAGAATCAAATTGAAAGGAGGAAAATATGAGATTTATTCCAACCCGATTTCACGGGATTTTAGATTATTTAGTAGGTATTTTGCTAATTGCCTCACCTTGGTTATTTAATTTTGCGGCAGGTGGCGCAGAAACCTGGGTACCGGTAATTGTTGGTATAATAGTGCTGATGCAAACTGTCTTAACTGACTTTGAAGTAGGCATCATCCGAAAAATACCAATGCAGACACACCTTATGATGGACTTTGGCATTGGTGTAATTCTGGCCGTATCGCCTTGGTTATTCGGTTTTGCTGACCATGTGTATACTCCGCATTTAGTTTTTGGTATATTCTCTATTTTGGCATCACTTACCACGCACCGTGTACCAAGTGGCGCATACCGCTCTAACCATGTGCACGATGACCCATTGAGGTAATAGACAGTATCTACAAAAAATAAAAAGAGGCCGGTTTTAAACCGGCCTCTTTTTATTTTACCGCTTTCTAAAAATAGAAATGAGTAAATTTGTAACATGAATTACTTATCTGCAGAAAACCTCTCTAAAAGCTTCGGCGACCGCTGGTTGTTCAGAAACCAAAACTTTGGCATAAACCAGGGCCAGCGCATTGCCCTGGTAGGTGTAAATGGCTCAGGCAAAACCACTTTACTCAATATTCTGGCAGGCAAGCTCCCACCCGATGAGGGCAGTGTGAGCACCCGGAAAGGCATAACTGTGAGTTACTTAGGCCAAAACCCTGAGTTTAACGAGGAGCTTACGGTGCAACAGTCTATTTTCTCTGGCCAGAGCGATGTGCTCGATGTTATAAGAGCCTACGAGGCTGCTATAGCCAACCCTGACACCAGTGCCGAGGTCATGCAGAAAGTTATGGAACGCATGGATGAGCTGCAAGCTTGGGATTTTGAACTTCGGGTAAAACAGATTCTGTCGAAGCTTGGCATCAACAACCTCGACCAATATATTAAGTCTTTGTCTGGGGGCCAGCGCAAACGCGTGGCCATGGCCCGGGTACTTATAGAAGAACCTGATCTGCTCATACTCGACGAACCTACCAACCACTTGGACCTCGACACCATTGAATGGCTCGAGAACCTACTCTCTACCCAAAACTCTACGCTGCTCATGGTAACCCACGACCGCTACTTTTTAGATAAAGTAGCCAACGAAGTGGCTGAGCTGGACAATGGCAGCCTCTACAGCTACAAAGGCAACTATAGCTATTTTGTGGAGAAAAAGGCAGAGCGCGAAGAGGCCTCTGTTGCTGAAACCGAAAAAGCCCGGAACCTGATGCGCAAAGAACTGGACTGGATCAGGCGGCAACCAAAGGCACGTGGAACAAAAGCGAAGTATCGCGTAGATGCCTTTGAGGAACTAAAGGAGAAAGCTGCAAAAAAAGTAGCTGGTCCGCAACTGGAGCTTTCAGTAAAAACAACCCGCCAGGGAGGCAAAATCATAGAAGTAGATCATATTTCGAAGCACTATGGCGAAAAAGTAATTGTAAACGATTTCTCCTATGTATTTAAGAAGAAAGATCGCATAGGTATAGTAGGGCCTAACGGAGCCGGCAAATCTACGTTCCTGAACATGCTCACTGGCAAACTGGCTCCCGATAGCGGTACCATAGATGCGGGCCAAACCACTGTTTTTGGCTATTATACCCAAAATGAGCTCACATTTAAGGAAGATCAGCGGGTAATTGATATAGTAAAAGACATTGCAGAAGTAGTAGAAATGGCCAATGGCGAGGTAATAACTGCCAGCCAGTTTCTGCAACACTTCCAGTTTGCACCAGCACAGCAGTACACTTTTGTAAGCAAATTGAGCGGAGGCGAGAAACGAAGGTTACAACTGCTGCGCGTGCTCATCCAGAACCCGAACTTCCTGATACTCGATGAACCAACAAACGACCTCGATATCATTACACTCAACATCCTCGAAGATTTCCTGCTGAACTTCGGAGGTTGTATGCTCATTGTATCGCACGATCGTTACTTTATGGACCGATTGGTGGAGCACCTGTTCGTGTTTGAGGGCGAAGGCCAGATACGCAACTTCCCAGGCAACTACACCGACTACCGCGAATGGCTGAAAGAGCAGGAAAACCAGGAGCCGGCACCTAAAGTTGCTCCTGTCGTAGCCCCTGTGGAGGTAAACAAAACACAGCCTGCCGCTCCCGAAAAGCGCAAAGCCACTTATAATGAGAAAAAAGAATACGAAAAGCTTGAAAAGGAAATTGCACAGTTGGAAACCCGCAAAATAGAACTGATAGCTACCATGAATGCCGGCACTACTACCGACCATACGCAGCTAACAGCTTGGGCCACTGACCTGGAGAGCATTAACGAGCAGTTGGAAGAAAAGGAATTCAGATGGCTGGAACTGTCTGAGCTGATGTAGTAATAATAAGACTTCGTCTATATAAATAAACGGCAGGAATACCCAGTCGAGCTCATTGCTCTGGGTATTCCTGCCGTTTATTTATATAGATTAGTGTGTAAGCTCGTGGTTCATGATAAACCCTAATTTGCTCGTGCGAGACAGGTGCAGGTTCTCGAGTTTATGCTTGTAAGTAATTTTCTCGATATCGCTAACAGGCTGGCCCATCAGGTCGTTATTGATGGAGGCAATAATGGCGCTTTCCACAATTACACGAAGAACTTTATCAGTAATTTTGTTCTTGGAAATCTGATCATAAGAGAGGTCCATTTGCTTCACCCCCTCAATCATGAAATGGTTCTCGATGTTCACGAGCATTCTCCCTATCAGGTAACCTGGGTCGTCGAGCCTGTTGAATTTTATGGTATCGGCCATAAAATTATACGCCATAATGTGCCCGAAGAACCTGCGTCTGAAGTCTTTTTCTACGTACTTGTTCCGCATAATTTCATAATCATCCGGAAAGGTTATGATGTTGGAGTGCATGACAAACACCAGCAGATCGCCGGAAAACTTGATATGAAACTCGTGCGCACTTATTTCTCTGTACTCAATTACAACATCTGCATTTTGCCTGGTTATCCTGTCTGTCAGTTCCTCTACTACATCCACAGAAATTAACTTCATTCGCTCAAAAGCTTCTTTTGTATTGCGGTAAATAGCCTGTTTCGTAATAGACTTTTGTTCTAAGCCAGCAATAATATTATTCAATCTGTCTACTTCCATAGTTTTGCGTACTAACGGTATTTAAGATAGTGTTTTTACCGATATCGCATTAAAATAGTTATTTTAAACCTTGCGCTGCAGCAGCTCCTACTTCTGTACACAGCTACAAATAAACAGGAACTTTACGCACTCGCACCAACTTCCCTACATCTAATTATTTAAATAAAAATGGCCTTCCGGAGGCAAAAACATCCTGAATTGCACTAGGTCTGAACCATTGCTTTATTAGTCACTACCAGCATTTTAAAGAAAGACTAAATCTATTAACCACATCTTCAGTTACTGGAGGAGCCCAATTGCTCCAGTAGCTCTTCATTCAGTTCCAGAATAAGCCTCTAATTTAATTCTATCTAATTGTCCACTCATAAAAAAATCAGGCAAATCAGGTACAAATGAGGGGCAAAATCACCATAATTAATTGTTCCCAACTCATACAAAATGGTTGCAGAAATAATTTCTGCCTCATATATTTATATGTTGAGTTAGCCACAGGTCCGCTCTTTCACCTTGCGTCACTTCGTTAAAACTTATAGTAAACCTACAGATATTTGCAGCTAGATCTCATTGAACCAACTAAGCAACAGGGAACGCTGGCCATCTATCTTTGTCTTAAAAATTGCCAACCCTTCCCTCAGGAGCAGCCCCCTCAACTGTCAGACAGCATCCTGGTGTGGTTGCCTGCTGCGGAACCATTCGCTGCCCCAGTACACCATTAGGGCAACAGCCGAACCAAGAAGCGTGTCAAGAACCCTTTCGCGCACCGGAATAAAGCTGTCACCTGCCTGGGACACTGTGGCTATGGTGAGCGCCAACGGCGTGATGAAGACAAGGGCCAGCCCGTAATTTTTAGTAACAACCACTTCTACGGCAAACTGGAGCAGCATAATAACCGCCACCAGCCAAACTCCCCTCGGCTCAGAAAGGGCAAGGAGACCAAAGGCGAAGACACCAAGAAATGTACCCAGCACACGCTGAAAAGTGCGTGTAGTGGTTTGCTGCCTGTTCAGGCCAACCTGCAGCACCGCGATGGCAGGGATCACTACCCAATAGGAGTGCGCTACTCCTAGAGCCAATCCCGCCAGGCTGGCGATGGCGGTTCCCACCGTGACTCTAAGTATAATGAGGACCGCCCCCTTGTTGAACCGGAGAGGGGGCGGTGGTGCAGCGAGCTTCTCCCGATCCCGCACTGAGGGCAGTGCCAGAGGGGCTATGACTATAAGGTAAGCCGCAATAGCACCTACCAGGACTAAGGCTGGTATAAAGAAAGGGCCAAAATGCGTTTCATTGAGAAAACCGCTGCTGGCTATTCGGGTACTGACCGCTGACACGATCACGAACATTAAGGGCCCCGGTGGCCCCAGCCCCATCCCGATGGTGAAGGTACAGGCAAGTGCGGCCACTGCTATGAGACAGAAAATGCTTAGCCATACACTGGACGAACATAGCACACCCAGAGCTGAGGCGAGTGCCAGTCCCACCGCTATCAGCGGCAGGATACGGACTCTGTCCCTTCGCCGCATCGAGGCACAGTAGAGTGCGGTAAACCCTCCAAGAGAGGCTATTAGCCCCAGGGGCTGATGCCCGAGCAAAGTAAAGAGACTTAAGGGCAAGCCCATGGCCAGAGCCGTCTGAATGCCCACCTTCCACCTCCACGGCCCTTGGTTAATCGTAATCAGGTCCCTGAATGCCTGACTTAAGGTCTGTTTTCTCATTATAAAGGTAGAAAGGTCCCGATAGGATGTTTAGCTATTTACATACGAGACTGAGAGATAGCTGAATGTGCTGTTTTAGCTGGTAAAACAGGTATTATAATGGATCTTTTGCTAGAGTTACAACAGCTAAGGCTTATACCGGTATCCTCCACGTAGTTGTGGAACCGCTTGAACATCCTATTTCTTCCGCTTCAGAAATTAAACATTGCAATTCTAACCTGACTTGCCAGGCCTTGCTTTAACAACACTTCACTTCTTTACAGCTGTTTATGCTTTAATCCCGCCCCTACCCGTATACAGGTAAGAAAATGAACATGCCTTCTACTACGCACCATAAAGAGTAAAATCATTCTTGCCCTGTCCGGATTTCTGGCTGTGCCTGCCGCGTAATAGTTTAGCTTAGAAGCAAAAAATAGAACCTATGCGTAAAAAGATAATCCCACAACAGAACCAAACCGCCTCCCCCCTGCAGCAGGGCTGGATGAACCTGGAGCAACTGGCACAGGTAGAAGTCTCCTCCGAGGAGGAAGCACACCCTATAGAGGCAGCCCTCACAGAGACAGCCGAGGACGAAGAAGGGTGGGTAGCGGCGCAGCCGGGCACGCAGACCATACGGATCGTGTTTGACGCACCGCAACGGATCAACCGCATCCGGCTTCTCTTCCGCGTACGGGGGCAGGAGCGTACTCAGGAGTTCCTGCTGCGCTGGCAACCCACTGGCGATGAGTCTTACCGCCAGATTGTCCGGCAGCAGTATAACTTCAGCCCGGAGCACAGCACAGAGGAGTTAGAAGACTACGCGGTGGAACTAGATAGCGTAGAGTCGCTGGAAATTACTATCATACCAGACATTAACGGCAGAAGCGCCTATGCTTCCCTTACACAGCTTCGCTTAAGTTAAAGGCAACAACTGAATAGGAGGATTGACTAAACAGGCAAGATTACCTAAGAAGCAACATGTCTGATCTGCTCTTGAACGCTTGGCAGCCAGCTATAGCGTTGCTTCTAGTTGCTTAATATGTTAATCTTCCATTATCCGCAAATCGGGATATCACGGGTTTCTCATTTTGCAAGAAAAATCAACCGCAAACTGCGCAGCATCAAGCGGGAAGAGCAGCTATTCCGGCTTGCATTTAGTCAGCAAATAACCTACCTGTGGAAGCCATCAGAAACTCCAGTGAGGTAAGTGCCTTTAGCTGGTATCCTAAAATTAAGATCAATAAAGATGTCTCTATTTTAACTACTCATTAAATTTGCAAGCTCCTCATTCAGCTCCAGATTGTGGTAAACCTTTTGCACATCGTCATCGTCTTCAAGGGCATCAATAAATTTCATTATTTTACGGAGCACTTCCGGTTCGTGTACCTCCACTGTCGTGTTGGGAAGACGCTGTAGTTCGGCTGATTCAACGTTTAAGTTTAGTTCCTCCACTTTCTTCTGAAGCGCGCCAAAATCTTCCATGGCGCAGTAAATGGTAATATACTCTTCATCAAACTCCACT
The DNA here is from genome assembly GCF_047525655.1 of Pontibacter sp. 13R65. Lineage (NCBI taxonomy): Bacteria > Pseudomonadati > Bacteroidota > Cytophagia > Cytophagales > Hymenobacteraceae > Pontibacter > Pontibacter sp. 13R65. The sequence goes on along the minus strand of NZ_JBLIQL010000009.1, from coordinate 69,479 downwards.
TCCTCGGCACCGGCATCAATCAACTCCAGCGTCAGCTCATCCTCCTCTACCAGCTCTTCTCCTTTCCTGATCACAAACACACCTTTTCTATCAAAAATAAACTCCAGGGAACCGTTTGTACCCAGGCTGCCATTGTTTTTATTGAAGATGGTGCGCACGTTCTGCACAGTTCGGTTAATATTGTCGGTCATGCACTCTACAAACACAGCCACGCCATTGGTCGCATAGCCTTCGTAGGTTACTTCGTGGTAATTACCTTCGCCTCCTTCGCCTTTTCTAATAGCCCGTTCGATGTTGTCTTTAGGCATGTTGGCAGCTTTGCTGGTTTGTATGGCTAAGCGGAGCCGGGGATTTCCATCGGGGTCTGGGCCACCCTCTTTTACGGCTACGGTTATTTCCTTAATCAGCCTGGTGAATACTTTAGAGCGCTTGGCATCTGTGGCTCCTTTTTGGCGTTTTATTTTTGACCATTTACTGTGTCCTGACATAAAAACAAATCTTTATTTCAGATGTAGATATGTAACGAAAGAGCCCAAAATAAATATTTTTTCGGCAACTACATAAAAAAGGGCAGCCGTGCGTACTGCACCACTGCCCTTTCCAGTTATATCTAAAAGTAGGTTTTATAGAACAAACATGAAGATCGCGTTGATAATATTCACGCCGATCAACAGAGATAAATTTGGTGATTCCTGTATAATTCGTTTCATGGCTGAGTTAAGGTAAAATTATTTCTGCAACATCGATAAATGCCACATGTTGTAAACATTACGCCCCTATACAAAAGTTGTTACAACAGAATTGAACAATTCAAATAAACATAAAACAAACTATATATATTAAATAACTAATACACACTAATAATCAACACATTACATCATGCCATCCATTAAAAAAACTTAAATCCTAATTGCATTTACTTAAAATACAGTTGCTGATCTGAAATTAAAGCTCTCAACTGCAACTATATAGAGCACATTTTCCTTATTACCTATAGCAGAAAGCCCAATACCTGATTCCGAACAGGTAACGGGCAAGTATTTACCGGGTCCCACACCAGACAAACGGAAGTTTTTGACCCCACACCTTCCTGCAGTACCTTATTCGGAGCGGTCTCTTTGGTCCTTTTTCACTGCCACGAAAACAGTAAAGTAATTTTCGTATATTTACATACCAGTAACTTGCTGCAGATGCAGCACGCAATTAGATCATTAAAATTATTTATATTTTGGACTTTCGTTCTTTTAACTTACACGACGACGTACTCACAGGCATAGAATCTATGGGGTATAACAACCCTACCCCTGTGCAGCAGCAGGCTATACCGCTCATAATAGAGGGTAAAGATATGATTGCCTGCGCCCAGACAGGTACCGGCAAAACGGCAGCTTACCTGCTGCCTCTTATTGATAGAATTTCGCACGCTAATTACCCTTATACCAGCACACTTATTCTAGTGCCTACCCGCGAGTTGGCCAAGCAGATAGATGAGCAGGTAGAAGGCCTTGGCTACTTTGCCCCTGTTAGCTCCATTGCGATTTATGGCGGCAACAAAGGCGACGAATGGGACCAGCAGAAAAGAGCCCTGACCAGCGGTGCCGATATTATTATTGCAACGCCTGGCCGCCTGATGTCGCATATGGCCATGGGTTATGTGCGCCTCGACCAGTTGGAATACCTGGTGCTCGACGAAGCCGACAAAATGATGGACATGGGTTTTATGGATGATATCCTGAAAATTGTGCGCCAGTTGCCAGTTAAGCGGCAGACGCTGCTCTTCTCGGCCACCATGCCACGCAAAATCCGGGATCTATCGAAGCAGATTCTGCAGAACCCTGCTGAAATAAATTTGGCTATTTCTAAGCCAGCTGAAGGCATAGACCAACGCCTCTACCTGACCTACGACACCCAGAAATTGCCTTTGCTGGAGCACCTGCTCAACGACCTCGAAGTGCACAGCATGATTGTGTTTACCTCACGCAAATCAAATGTAAACCAGATTGTGCGCTCTATTGAAAAAATGGGCTTTGAGGCGGCTGGGATACAGTCTGACTTGGAGCAGGACGAGCGCGAGAAAGTGCTGCAACGCTTTAAAAACAGGCAGCTCCGTATTATTGTAGCTACCGATATTTTGTCGAGAGGAATTGATATTGACAGCCTGAGCCATGTGATCAACTTTGACATGCCGCAGGATGCCGAAGATTATGTGCACCGCGTGGGCCGTACAGCACGTGCTGCCTCTACGGGCATGGCTATTACTTTCGTGAACGAAAACGACATGTACCGTGTGCGCAAAGTAGAGCAACTGATTGAGCGCGAGCTACCAAAGCTGCCCTTACCAGAGGTTCTCGGCGAAGGACCCGCTTTTGACCCCACCCGCCGCTTCGATAGCAAGCATGGCAGCAAAAATGGCAGAGGGGGTCATGGGGCTGGCAATCGCAATAGTAGCCGCTCCGGTAAACCAGCCAGATCAGGCGGACGGCCACCGCACAAGGCAGGCGATCCGAAACCGGCAGCCAAAACAGCTTCAAATTCCCCCAACGAGCGTCCACCACGTGCAGAAGGGCAGGCAGCAGGAGACAACTCTAATCGCAACCGAAACCGGAACAAAAACCGCAACAGAAAGCCATCATCTGAAGCAAAGCCACAAGGCAATCAGCAAATTCCACAGAATAACAGTTAACATAGCAAGAGCCGCTCTACCCGAGCGGCTCTTGTTGTTTATAGTAAACCTTACCCTACTAATGACTATTTTGCCTCCGGAAGGCTATTTTGATTAGAAGAATTGGTTATTTATCATTTGCACTTAATTATTGGAAGGTGAGACGATTAAGGATCAATGGCATCACCTGCTCACTGCGGCTTTGAAGCCAGGACCATAAATCAATTTAACACGATTTGTAGACGAGCGACAAGGGGAATGTGCTGTAAGCCATCATTTTCCGGTAAGCTTTGCTTCTGCTCCTATATAGCACCTAAACCACCTTCTACAGTTCTTTCTCCTATAAGGAGGCAGCCATATCTCCTACTGCCTCAGAGAAATGTGCAATGACAGACACTAACATATATTAGCCACAACTTATTGGTTTTTAATTCATTACTACCTCACACTCGCTTTTCTCTTGCTTCTATAAAATTAAAATTTGGTAAGCAGCAGAAGGCAAAAACTATTCATAATAACAATAATATTTTTACAAAATTTTATATAAGTTTAAACAAATAATCGCAATAATTATATATTTTCAGGAGTTGATAATAATAATTACGAATTCCTGCTCTTTACCCACTCGCCATGCCGCACCCTCTTCTAATGGCGACAGCTTAGGCCACAGCACCCATAGTTACCCCAGTGTTCGGGCAACTCATTGATACGCGTAGCTTACCAGAGTACTAGAATACCTAATTCTGTTTAATTATTTCAGCTATGAAACTCCTGTTACTCTTGGCAGCTCTCTGCGTCTGCTGTTTTACCAAAGTTAAGGCACAGGCACCTGCCGCCAACGGTACTGTAAAAGGTATTTTAATAGACTCGGCTACCTCCGTTACACAGCCTTATGTAACGGTGCTCTTACGAGAACAGGGAAAGGAACAGCCTTTAAAAAGTACCTTCTCAGGCGATAACGGCGCATTTGAGTTCAAGGGCCTGCCGTACGGGAAGTATGAAATTCTGCTGACTTCCGTAGGTTTCAAAAACAAACTGATTCCCCTGACTGAGCTAACGGAGGCGAACCAGACAATCAATCTGGGGAAACTTAGCATGGCTTCTTCTTCCAACCAGTTAAAAGAAGTGCAGGTAACAGCCGAAAAGCTGCTAATTGTGCAGGATATCGACAAGCTAACGTACAATGTGGATGCCGATCCGGAAAATCAGGTCATGACAGCCCTTGACATGCTTCGGAAAGTACCTTTACTCACAGTAGATGCCGAAGACAATATTCAGCTGAATGGCAGCAGCAGCTTTAGGGTGCTGGTAGATGGCAAGAACTCCTCGCTGTTTGTGCGAAACCCCAAAGACGTTTTTAAAAGCATGCCTGCTAACTCTATAAAGAGCATCGAAGTTATAACCAACCCGCCAGCCAAATACGAGGCAGAAGGTGTAGGAGGCATTATCAACATTATTACCCACAAGAAGGGAATTAATGGCTACAATGGCTCTCTGAACGGCAGCATAGGCAGTCCTGAGAGTGCTAATGCCGGTGGTTATTTAACGGCTAAGCACAACAAATTTGGAGTATCGGCCTACTACGGCAGCAGCCTGTATAAAAACCCGACCAACAGGAGCTATATGTTCCGCAGAGAAGCTTCACAGGCTGAATTAGAGCAGATTGGCACATCAGAAAACGAGGGTGGTTTTCAGTACCTAAGTACCGAATTAAGCTATGAGCCAGATACGCTAAACCTAATTTCGGCCAACTTCAGCGCGAACATGAGCAAAGGCCAAGGCTACACTTTTCTGAACGTGGACCGTCGTATCAGTCAGGGGCTACTGGAGCAGGCCTATACTCGCAACAACTCAAACGACTACAACTGGGGTGGCAGCGATTTTGGTTTGGATTACCAACACACGTTTAAACGCAGCAAAGAGCAGCTGCTGACCCTGTCGTATAAAATGAACACAAGCCGCGACGGAAATTTGGCTGATATAGACAATCAGGCCCTCTTGAACTACACCAGCCTGTTCAGCACCACCGAAAACGACGGAAAATCGAGAGAACAGACCATGCAGGCTGATTATGTGCACCCTATTAAAAAGCAAACACTGGAGTTTGGCCTTAAAACCATTTTACGCGACAACAGCAGCGACTATTATTACCGTTTCCGCCAGGAAAACGGATCGTTTCAGGAGGTGCCGGAGCTAAGCAACAGCTTTGATTATACGCAGAACATTTATGCAGCCTACACCTCTGTTAGCCTACGTAAAAACGAATGGGGCCTGAAAATAGGGGCGCGCCTGGAAGAGACAAGAGTGGCTGCCAATTTTGAGACCTCTGGTACTTTTGCTGAGCAGGATTATCTGAACCTGATTCCGAATATTACTCTTTCGCGTAAGTTGAAAGGTATGTCGAGCGTAAAAGTGTCGTACACACAACGCATTCAGCGGCCAAGTCTTTGGTTTATTAACCCTTATATAAACGTAATAGATTCTACCAACATTAGCTTTGGCAACCCTTACCTAGAGCCTGCTACCAATAATGTATTTACGCTGGCTTATAACACCTTCGTAAAAGGCTCCTCTATTAATGCCAGCCTTACCCATAATTTCACCAATAGCTCAATACAGCAATTTACAACGCTAGGCGACGACAGAATTGCCCGCACCACCTTCGGCAATATCGGCCAGAACAGCACCACAGGCCTTAACCTGAGCGGCAACTCCACCTTTTTCAAAAAATTGAATGTTAACCTCAACGGCTCTCTTAATTATGTGCAACTGGAAAGCAACCTGGCAGGTAACCTGGTTAAAAACCGCGGACTAACGGCTAACATGCACAGCAATGCGAGCTATAAGTTCGAGAAAGAGTGGCGGTTGAGTGGTAACATTGGCTTAAACTCGCCAAGGGTTATGCTACAAGGTATATCTGGTGGTTACGCCTATCATAGCCTTTCACTGAGCAAGCAATTCCTGAAAGATAACAAAGCGACCATCAGTGGCTCCATTTCCAGCCCATTCCAGAAAAACAGGCGCTGGTTTACTGAAATTGACGACCCATCTTTTTACCAGATGTCGGAAAGCTATTATCTAATGCGCCGTGTTAACCTTTCGTTTAATTACCGTTTCGGAAAGCTGAAAGGCGATATTGCCCGCAAAAAGAGGGGCATCACCAACGATGACCAATCCGGAGGTGGAGGCGGCGAACCAAAATCGGGTGGCAATTAATGTGGAACAGGAGCTGGCACAATATCTTTAGATGTTTATTTTTGCTTTTCTGAAGGTGCCAAGTAGGACAACTGATGCACCAGAACCACGAAACAGCAAACATGAAAGCATTACTTTTAATAGATATCCAAAACGACTTTTTACCGGATGGTGCGCTGGCAGTACCCGCAGGAGACCAGGTTATTTCTATTGCCAACCAGTTGCAGCAGCACTTCGACCTGGTAGTGGCGACACAAGACTGGCACCCCGCCAACCACAAAAGCTTTGCCTCGCAGCACGCTGGAAAAAATGTGTTTGATGTTATACAACTACAAGGGCTGGAGCAGGTGCTATGGCCCGACCATTGTGTGCAAGGCACAGCAGGAGCCGAGTTTTCTGAGGAATTGCAGCTGCACCAGGTGGAGGCTATTTTCCGAAAAGGCATGGTACCAGGTGTAGACAGCTACAGCGGCTTCTACGACAACGGCCACTTAAAAAGCACCGGCCTCACCGACTACCTCCGTGGCAAAGAGGTGCAGGAGGTGTATGTAGCTGGCCTCGCCGGCGATTACTGCGTGTATTTCACAGCCAAAGATGCCCTGCAAGAAGGTTTCCGGACTTTTGTGATTGAAGATGCCTGCCGACCTATTTCGCAGGAAGGTTTCGAAAGAGCAAAAGCGGACATAGTAGCCAAAGGCGGTAAAGTGGTGCAAAGTACTGCCATCGTATCGTAAGTCAAAAGACCTGTGATAGCACATTCATCATCAGGTTCAAGCACAAGCAGTCAATAATGTAGTCCTGCCCTTTAAGGAAATTTTAGCCAGAAAGCTCCGGAAGGGTGTTTTCATTAGAAGAATTTAGCCGAGCAAAAGCTGCTTCATCATTTAAAAAGGTATTGCGGCAGGAGGTTACAGAGCAAACAAGGCAGCCAGGTGCACTTATTGAGCCGGCACTGTTGGGGGTAGGGGCCCTCGATAAAGAGCGTTCAGCAAGTGGGGGTGCAGGGGCCTTCTATTTGGCGCGTCTTGTTTTATTTGATTCTTTTTATATCAAAACCATAGCCGTCAGACTAAACTTTAAGGATTTAATATAATACTGTAAAAGGCTTGTCAAAAGAATTTTTCCGAGTCATTCTGAGCCTGTCGAAGAAACTAATTATTAGTAGCAATGGCATGACGAGTGTAGCAGGAAATGCCTTATCAGTCTTTTTGTACACTATAGATCCTTCGGCAAACTCAGGATGACTATTTACAATATCTGTAGCCTTGCGGCTTTTGTATCAGAACAAAGACTTAGGCTATGAAACAAGCAGCTACAGCTATTATTATAATAAAACAGCTATGCAAACTTGAACTTCAAAGCCAGTAGCCGTTGCTGAAGGTTCTGGCCCACAAGATCCTTTCAGGTTGACAAAAAGTGGAGCAGTAGAAGTAAAAAATTAGTTGCTACCGCACAAGGTTATACTTAAATTACCAGAAAAAGGCATTTCGCTATCACCACATCTATATGCAGAAACCACTACTTCTCCTTGCCATACTTTTGTCATCGCTTCAACTCCTGGCGCAGCCAACACAAACTATAAGAGGTACGGTGCGGGAACAGCTATCGGCTTCTCCCCTACCTGCAGCCACAGTTACGGTTACTTCGCTGCCATCGCCGCAGGGCACTACCACCGATGCTGCTGGTCAATTTCTGCTGCCAGCGGTGCCGGTTGGCCGACACACCCTGCAAATCTCTTACCTCGGCTACCAGGATATGGTGGTGCAGGTGCTGCATATTGCCGGAAAAGAAACCGTGCTGGATATCAGGCTGGAAGAAACGGCCCGTCAACTGCCGGAGCTAACGGTAAGCACTGGTGAACAGATAGATCTGCAGGAAATTAACTCCCGCACCATTACCATGGAGCAGACGCAGCGCTATGCTGCCACTTTTTACGATCCGGCTCGTTTGGCCGCTTCTTTCCCGGGAGTTGTAACGGCAAACGATCAGGCGAATCACATCAGCGTGCGCGGCAACAGCCCTAACAGCCTGCTCTGGCGCCTCGAGGGCCTGGACATTGTAAACCCAAACCACCTCACCAATGCCGGCACCGCCTCCGACAGACCAACCCAAAACGGCGGTGGCGTTAACATCCTCAGCACGCAGCTACTGGCTAACTCGCGGTTCCTGAATGGCGCTTTTCCGGCTGGTTACGGCAATGCGCTGAGCGGCGTGTTCGATATGCGCCTCCGGAAAGGTAACAATCAGAAGCGCGAGAACACCTTTCAGCTCAGCCTGATCGGGATTGACCTGGCCACTGAAGGTCCCATTGCCAAAGGGTATGAAGGCTCGTACCTTGTGAACTACCGCTACTCTACCATTGGCTTGCTGGGTGCTATAGGCGTTCCGCTTGGCGACGAAGAAATAAATTTTCAGGATTTGTCTTTTAATGTATCGCTGCCCACTAAAAAGGCAGGCGACTTTACTATTTTCGGGATGGGCGGTAAAAGCATTACTCGCTTTGAGGCACAACGAGACATTACCCAATGGATTTACCAGAAAGACCGCAACGACATAGACTTTTACAACGACATGGGCGCGCTGGGCATTACACACCAAATCAAGCTCTCCCCTAGCTTCTCTATCAGGTCGGCCTACGCACTGTCGGGTTTAACAACTGGCAGAAAAGGTGAATATCTTTTCAATGATTTTGCAAAACAGGAAATTGAGTTTGATCAGATTAATACCCAACGCCACTCCTTCCACACCTACGGCAGCCTTCGAGCAGGCAGGCATTTGTTTCAGCCGGGTATTACTACTAATCATATCTTCTTCAGCAACCGCAGCTACGAACGGCCAACCGATATTAGCGGGATTATCCTTAACTATAATGAAGGCAGCCTGAGCGGACTGTTGCTGCAGCCTTACCTGAACGGCTATTATTTTCTGTCGCAGGCGCTGACGCTGAACTATGGGCTTCACTACAGCAGCTTCTCCTTCAACAACATCTCGTCGCTTGAACCGCGCGCCTCACTTAAATGGAGCTATCGACAGGATCAGAACCTCAGCTTTGCCTACGGCCGGCACAGCCAATTGCCAAGTTTCCAGTCGCTGACCTTAGCCAGCAATCGTCACCTCGATTTTCTGAAAGCAGACCATTACACACTGGAGCAGAACACGGCTTTTAGGGAACAGTACCTGTTGAAAACGGCTTTGTACTGGCAGGAGCTGCACAACGTGCCTATTAGTAGCAACAGTGCCTCCACCTACAGCTCTCTGAACCAGCTGGAGTTTTTTGTGCCCGAGCAACTAGTAAACCAGGGCAAAGGCCGAAACTATGGCGTGGAGGTATCGGCGGAGCGGTTACTGGACAAAGGCTTTTATGCGCTGGCAACCGGTAGCGTGTACAACTCGCTTTACCAGAACATGGACCATACCTGGCGCGACACCCAATTTAACGGCAACTACACCTTTACCCTCACCACCGGCAAAGAGTTTGGCCAGAAACAGAAAAGAGATGCTTCCAGAAGCTTTAACGTAAATGCCCGCGTGCTGTGGCTGGGAGGACTGCGGCAGACACCTATTGATGTGGCTCGTTCCGAGGCAGCTGGTAGAACTGTCTATCAGGAGAGCCTTGCCTTCACCGAAAAAATGCCTGACTATTTCCGCCTCGACACCCGCATCAGCTTCCGTAAAAATAAACAGGGCTACACCCGCACCATCTCCCTTGATCTGCAGAACACCACCAACCAGAAGAACCTGGCCTATACCTACTACGACACCAACAAAAAGGAACTGGTAAAGAAATACCAGCTCACCCTGATTCCGTTTGCAAGTTACCGACTTGAGTTTTAACCAAGCTGTGTTAAATTATTCTAATGAAATAGGTCTTCCGGAGGCAAATCAGCTATTTTTAGTCTAGGGTTGATGAATAAGGCAGCTAGGCTGTAAGTATAAGATGTCCTTGGTGGTTTTTCATAGAAACTGCTTTGGAAGGCTGTTTTCATTAGAATAATTTGTTGTGCGGTAGCTAACATCTAAAATTGTATTGCGGCAAGAAGCTAAGAAGTAGACACCTTTGCCAGGTGCACTACTTGACGATTTTTTGTTTGAGCGTTCAGCGAGTGGGGGTGCAGGGGCCCCCTTTAGACAAAATCGTCTTGATTTTTTTGGTTCTTTTTGTATCAAGACAAAAAGAACAAAGACTTAGGCAATGAAATAACTTCAAGTAGCTATTACAGCAAGAAAAGAAGCTATGCGAACTTAAACTTAAAGGCGCTTAGCGCAGCTTTCGCATATCGCCCACAAGATCCTTTCTGGATGACAATGGGTGGGGTAAAAATGAATAAGGTAAAAAGTTGCTTCTAAGAATCACCCTACACTTAAAAATAACCTGAAAGAGAAAAAGCTACTCCTCCCCTCTTATCTCCTGCGTTAACTCCACCAGCACACCATTAGCGCTTTTCGGGTGCACAAAACAAACCAGTTTATTGTCGGCTCCTTTTTTAGGAATTTCACTTAGCAGCACGAAACCTTCCTGCTTCAGGCGCGCCATTTCCGCTACAATATCTTCTACTTCAAAGGCAATATGATGAATACCTTCGCCTTTTTTCTGAATAAATTTTGCGATGGCACTATCGGGGGAGGTTGCCTCCAGTAGTTCGATCTTGGCCTCTCCAACCTTGAAAAAAGACGTGTTTACGCCCTCAGATTCCACAGACTCTGTTTTATAAGGCTCTGCGCCAAGTAGCTTGCAGTATAATTTATTGGCTTCACTAAAATTACTGACAGCTATACCGATATGCTCCAGATTCTTCATTTTAATTGGAATTAGTCTTATTATCCTTTTTTTACTAAATTTGCCCTAAATCTAAAACTAATATTTTCTTTCCGCTGTTATTTTAGCAGTCACATAATAAGAACAAAATCAGTGCTATGCTAACACTACCTATATACCTTGATAATAACGCCACTACACCGCTAGATCCGCGTGTACTGGATGCTATGCTGCCGTACATGACCAAAATGTTCGGAAACGCTGCCTCCCGTAACCACGCTTTTGGCTGGCAGGCAGAAGAAGCCGTTGATTATGCCCGTGAGCAAATCGCATCACTTATCAACTGCTCTCCTAAAGAAATTATTTTTACTTCTGGTGCTACAGAATCCGACAACCTGGCTATAAAAGGTGTGTTTGAAATGTATGCCTCTAAAGGAAATCATATTATTACAGCCACTACCGAGCACAAAGCGGTGCTTGATACCTGCAAGCATATCGAGAAGCTGGGCGGAAAGGTTACATACCTGAAAGTTAACGAAGAAGGACTCATCGACCTGCAGGAACTGGAAGCAGCTATCACGGACAAGACTATCCTTATTTCGCTCATGTATGCCAACAACGAGGTTGGTGTTATCCAGCCGGTTCGTGAAATCTCCAGAATTGCCAAAAAGCACGGTGTTCTGTTCTTTACAGATGGCACACAGGCTGTAGGCAAAATACCAGTAGATGTAGAGGCAGATGGCATCGACATCATGGCTTTCTCTGCACACAAAATGTATGGTCCTAAAGGCGTAGGTGCGATGTATGTACGTCGTAAAAACCCACGTGTAAAAGTAACTGCCCAGATGGACGGTGGTGGCCACGAGCGCGGCATGCGTTCCGGTACACTTAACGTGCCTGGCATTGTTGGTTTAGGAAAAGCCTGCGAACTGGCAAAACAAGAGATGGAGTCTGATACAGCCCGTATCTCTGCCATGCGTGATCGCCTGGAAAAAGAGCTGTTAACCATCGAGGAGTCTTATGTAAACGGATCGCGCGAGCACCGTCTGCCACACGTAAGCAACATTTCCTTTAAATATGTAGAAGGCGAAGGCCTGATGATGGGTGTGAAAGACCTGGCTGTTTCTTCCGGATCTGCCTGTACTTCAGCTTCATTGGAACCATCTTACGTATTAAAAGCATTAGGACTTAGTGACGACCTGGCACACTCTTCGCTGCGTTTCGGCCTGAGCCGCTTCACAACCGACGAAGAAGTAGATTACGCTATCAATCACGTAAAAGAGGCTGTGTCTAAACTTCGTGAAATGTCTCCGCTGTGGGAAATGTTCAAAGAAGGTATCGACCTGAACTCTATTGAGTGGGCAGAACACTAGGAAATTGATTAAAAATTAGAAAATATGGTTAGGGTTCTTTAGAACTGTCAACTATAATAAATTAATTCTGGTTTTTAATTCTGAACTTTAAAAAACGACCTATATTAGATTAATTTCTAATTTTGAATTTATAATTTTTAATAAAAAAATAGAAGCTATGGCTTATTCAGATAAAGTTATCGATCATTACAGCAACCCACGTAACGTAGGCACGCTGGACAAAGCAAAATCAAACGTTGGTACTGGTTTAGTAGGTGCTCCTGAGTGTGGCGACGTAATGCGTCTTCAGATTGAGGTAGACGAGAACCAAGTAATTACAGACGCCAAGTTCAAAACTTTCGGTTGTGGTTCTGCTATTGCGTCTTCTTCGCTGGCTACAGAATGGCTGAAAGGAAAAACAGTAGACGAGGCATTAGCCATTGACAACATGGACATTGTAGAAGAACTGGCTTTACCGCCTGTTAAAATTCACTGCTCTGTTCTGGCCGAAGATGCTATTAAATCTGCGATCAACGATTACCGCGTAAAGAATGGTCTTCCGGCTTTAGAGCTGGCTAGTTCACATCACTAAGAAGCACAGGACTCACAGATGGAGTCAACTACTGATGTACATCTAAAAAGTGTGCGCCTTCAAAAGCAGATTGAAAACCACTTAGGAATGAGTGGTGGCAATCTGCTTTTTGAATTCAGGCAGATCGATAATAAAACCCGGTTAGACCTGATTACCGTTAACCCGCGCCACAACCAGTCGTTCCTGCTCCACTCCGAAACAGGCTACGACCGATTGGACGCCCTGCGCAAGATGCTGACTTATGTGCAGCGCTACCGCGACCACGAAAGCTCGTATACCATACAATGGATGGCCCGGCACGATAAAGAGCTGAACACCTCTTACTTCAGAGCCAGGCATATGTACGAGGCACTTGATAAACTTTACTTTGGCCGAGACATGAACACGATTACAGTTTTTAGCGTTGTGCTCAACCCTGTCTCATAGACGATAAATAGTATGATAACAGTATCAGATAAAGCAAAAGAGAAAGTTGTAAAGCTGAAGCAGGATGCTCAGCTAGACGACACCTTCCGCTTGCGCGCTTCTGTAGCAGGCGGTGGCTGCTCCGGCCTGTCCTACAACCTCGATTTTGACGACGAGGTAAAACCAATGGATCAGGAGTTTGAAGATAAAGGCGTAAAAGTAGTGGTTGACATGAAAAGCTTTCTTTACCTGGCCGGCACAGAGCTCGATTTCTCTGACGGTTTGAACGGTAAAGGATTCTTCTTCAACAACCCGAACGCCACCCGCACCTGCGGTTGCGGCGATAGCTTCTCCGTTTAACAAGAAGAATTTAAATCACTTATAAAAAGCGAGGGGCACCTGAACTGGGTGCCCCTCGCTTTTTATTTTAAAGATAAACATATTACTAGCTTCCCCTACCGCATATTTTGGTGCAGTAGTAACAGGTGCTATATTACTTAGCATGTTTTCAACTTGCTAATTATTTATTATCCGGTATCATGCACTCCGGCAATTTGAGCTAAACCTGGAGCGGAAGACTACCGCGCTAAGTTTACACGATTTGGAAATTGATTACTCTCAAAAGACACCTTTAAATACTGTTTAGCCAAGCCCTGGAAGCTAAAACTACCCTTAGAGCAAATCGGACTGTTTTGCTTCTGAAGACCATTTTCATTAAAAAAATTTGAACCCAAAAGGTACAACAGATTTCGATGTTCTGTTAGAAGCTCTCTTTAGCTAACTTAATGGTTCTTTAAATAAAAAGAGGGCACTCACACGAGTACCCTCTTCCATAATATATTAAGTGATTTTGGTGATTTTCAAAGTGAGGTCACTCATCCACTCAATCATTCATTTAAAATTAAACCTAGTAAGCTCTTCCGCCTTTGTTTTCCACAAAGTTCATGAAAGCCCTGTTGACAACTTTAATACCACCTGGCGTTGGGTAATTACCTGTAAAATACCAGTCGCCGGTATGGTTCGGGCAAGCCTGGTGCAGATCCTCTATTCGCTGATAAATTACCTGCACATCTGCGTTCACATCTACTGCCCGTACAATTTCAGCAACTTTATCAGAAATTTGCTCTGGACTGAATGGGGCATAAAGCTCCTGAACGAAGTTAATTTTGCTAAATTCTGGTGTACCGGCAGCGGCCACACATTTATCATAAACTTCCTTCACTCTATCCACACCAGACTCCTTCACCAGTTCCAGCACAGCTCTGAAAGCCACAAATTCCTTCATTCTTGACATATCGATGCCATAGCAGTCAGGGTAGCGGATTTGCGGTGCACACGATACAATGATGATTTTTTTAGGCTCCAGCTTATCAAGCATTTTGATGATGCTCTTCTCTAGCGTGGTACCGCGGACAATGGAGTCATCGAGCACTACAATAGTGTCAATTCCTTTTTTAACTACTTCATAAGTAGTATCGTAAACGTGCGTTACCAAGTCATCGCGGCTGTCGTTGTCACTGATGAAGGTGCGAAGCTTAGCATCTTTGATAACCAGTTTTTCGGCACGTGGCTTAAACTGCAGAATTTCATCCAGCTGCTCTTCAGTAAGCTTCTGGTTCAGAATTGCCTTTTTACGATAATCGCGCAGGTGGCTCTCTATCCCTTTCATCATACCGATCCAGGAGGTTTCGGCAGTGTTTGGAATATAAGAGAAAACCGTATTCTTGAGATCGTAATTAATGGCTTCCAAAATCTGAGGACAAAGCAGCTTACCCATATTTTTGCGCTCTGTATAAATCTCCGGGTCATTGCCTCTGGAGAAATATATTCGCTCAAAGCTGCAGGAGGTTTTTTCTCTCTGTGGCAGAATTTCCTTCAAACCTACTTCCCCCCCTTTATCAATAATGAGGGCAGAGCCAGGCGTAATCTCCTTGATCTCGCTATACTCAATGTCAAAAGCAGTCTTGATAGCTGGTTTTTCAGAAGCTACCACTACAACTTCATCATCCATGTAGTAATAAGCAGGCCGGATACCATGTGGATCGCGTACTACAAAAGAAGCTCCGTAGCCAGTTAGACCAGCCATAGCGTATCCACCATCAAAATCGCGGCAAGAGCGCTTGAGCACTCGCTGCATGTCGAGGTGTTGCTCAATAAGCTGCGTTATTTCCTGGTTTGTATGATCTTTGGCTTTGTGAATATCAAACTGGCGCTGATTTTCCTCATCCAGAAAATGCCCGATTTTTTCAAGTACCGTGATAGTATCTGATTTGTGCTTTGGGTGCTGGCCAAGATCGATGAGCTTCTTAAACTGCTCATCCACGTTGGTCATGTTGAAGTTACCAGCCACTGCCAGGCTTCGGCTACGCCAGTTGTTTTCGCGCACCATCGGGTGACAGTTGTCTACACTGTTAATGCCATGTGTACCGTAGCGCAGGTGGCCCAGGTACACATCACCTAGGAACGGCATGTTTTCCCAAACCCAGCTCACATCTTTCACGCGGTCTGGCTGCTTCTCTTCCAAGGCAGAGTACTCCTGCCCTATCTTTTTGAAGATGTTATCAATTGCCCGGGTTTTTACAGAACGGAAACGGCTGATATATTCAATACCAGGCATCGCGTTTATTTTAATACTGGCAACTCCGGCTCCATCTTGTCCGCGGTTGTGCTGCTTTTGCATTAGCAGGTACAGCTTATTGATGCCATACATGGGAGTACCATACTTCTCCGCGTAATACTCAATTGGTTTTCTGAGCCTGATTAGGGCAATACCACACTCGTGCTTAATAGAATCGCTCATATAATCTTTAACGTACCGTTGTTAACAGTTTCTCAATCCAGGTTAGCAGCAGGTCAGGCTTAAAAAAGAAGACCAGCAGTGGCAAAGCAAAGAGAGCCAGCAGCAACTTATCCGACAGTGAAATAACTAAATTTTTGTCTGTATAATTCCCTTTGAAGAAAAGGTAAAAAGGTATCTTGATATAATAGAATAATGCCACCCCCGTGAGCAGAATTCCTACTACCAGCAAGGCCAGTAACATTTTGTTTTGGCTAAGGCCGTACGCCTCCCAGAGGTTAGAGAAAACAAGCAATTTGCCCATGAACCCAGCCAATGGCGGCAAACCTGTAAGCGATATAAAAAACAGCAACGCCATTACTCCAATGTAAGGATAAGCCCGCCCCAAGCCAGCGAAATCTGAGAGACGCTCTATCCTGAAATCGTCTTCGGCCATTTGCATAAACAGGAAAACGCCAAAGTTCATGAAGAGCAGCACGGTAAGGTAAAACAGAATGCTGTTAGTATAGTTTGTGCCAAAAGCCAGCAAACCAGCCAATAGGAAACCGGCATGCGAAACAGAGGAAAAAGCCATCAGCCTGCGTGCCGTTTGCTGCCAGATTGCCGTAAAATTACCAACAGCCAAGGTAGCCAAGGCAGCAACACCCAGAAACAGTTGCACATCAGCAAAGGCTGTTGCATTAGCAGGATCTGAAAAGGCAGCCACAAACCGAAGAATAACCACCATACCTGCCATTTTAGGACCAGTAGAAAACATGGCGACAACCGGCATAGGGGCGCCCTGGTAAATATCAGGCGTCCAGAAATGAAAAGGGGCAGCAGAGATTTTAAAAAAGAAGCCGGCAAAAACCAGAATGGCGGCTACGGTCACCATCAGCGGGCTGGCCTGCAGCAAGCTAAACCAAAAGTCACCGGAGGTATAGTTGAGGGAGCCGGTGAGGCCGTAAAAAAACGACATGCCATACAGCATAATGCCTGCCGACAGTGCTCCATATAGAATATACTTTAGGCCGGCCTCAATGGCACGTCCTTTTTCTTTCAGGGTAAGGGTAAGGATGTAGGAGGCAATTGAAACGGTTTCAATTGCCAGAAACACCATGAGCAGGTTTATAGACTTCGCCATCAGGTTTAGCCCCAGCACCAGCATGAGCAGGAACCCGTAATACTCCCCCTGCCCCTGTTGCCTACTCTCCAGTTGCTTGTTCTGCAGCGAGAGCAGAATTGTAAATATTCCAGCTGCGCTAAAAAGGATTCCGGCGTAACGCGCCAGGCCGTCGGATCGGAGCAGGTTTAAGAACTGTACACTCTCGGAAGTGTAGCCACCTAGTATTTGAATAAGCAAGGTGGCAAAGAAGGCCGTAAGAGCAAGCCAGGGCAGCAGCTTTTTAATTACCTGCGACCTAAAAAGGTCTAGGGTAACGAGCAGCAGGAAGAAGAACGCCAGCATGAGTTCGGGCAGCAATGAGCCAGCCCCCTCCAGGATAGCGTTGATAGATTGCGTTAAGAAAGCGCCCTGCTCGTTCACGTAAAGCTACAAAATGGATGATAAAATATGATTCAGCTGGTCCTGCCCATTTTGCAGCACCAATTCCGCAAATCCGGCAGCCGCCGTTCCTACCTTATCTAAAAGCAAGTGCGGAAAAATGCCGAACAGCAGCGCCAGCACTGCCAGCGGTACCAGCATAAGATACTCCCTGACGTTAAGGTCTGTGATAACAGCTTTTTCGCGGAGGTCTGGAAAAATCCAGAATTTACCAAAAAACATGCGTTGCAAGGCCCAAAGGTAATAAGCAGCAGCCAATAACAAACCAAAAACAGCTACCACTGTGAGCCAGCGAGGCAGCATGCCTGTTGCCTCTGGCGCACTAAAGCCACCTACCAGCACCAGCAGCTCGGCAATAAAACCTGAAAAACCAGGTAAGCCCAACGATGCAAAGAAAGAAATGACAACCAAAGTTGTATAAGCCGGCATCCGGTTAGCCAGCCCCCGGAAGTTCGGAATCATGCGGTTATGCACCCGATCGTAGATAACACCTACCACTAAAAAGAGCATAGCCGATATAAGACCGTGGCTGAACATCATGTAAATGGCACCGTTTACGCCCTCTGTCGTGAGCGAAGCCAGCCCCAGCAGTACAAAGCCCATATGCGATACCGAAGAATAGGCAATCAGCTTTTTCAGGTCGTTCATAGCCAGCGCGCAAAGTGCCCCATAAATAATCGAGAACACTCCCAAACCACCAATCAGCACCGAAAAATAAGCAGCACCATCAGGAAAGACAGGAAAAACAATTCGGATAAGCCCGTAACCACCCACTTTCAACAAGATGGCGGCCAGTAACACAGAAATAGGAGTTGGCGCTTCTACGTGGGCATCGGGTAGCCAGGTATGCACCGGCACTACCGGCACCTTAATAGCAAAACCGGCAAAGAGTAGCAGAAATGCAATAAAGCGCAGCGGCAGGTTCCAGAGCTCATGGCCGGAGAGTGTATGCAGCAGGCTATCGGGCACAAAGTTAGCGGCCTCCATCATAGCCGGAATGCTGAACGTGCGCACCAGGTCGCTGGCATGAATAGCATTGTCCTGCAGCATTTGCTGCACCTGCCCTATCACCTCGGCACCAACCGGCAGGCCATTCTGTACCAGCTTTAGTTGCCAGGCTGTAGCCTGTGGATCAATAACGGAAGTGTATAGCCCGATCATCACGATCAGGATGAAAAGAGAGCCTACAAGTGTGTAGATAAAGAACTTGATGGCCGCATATTCGCGTTTCGGTCCGCCCCATATCCCGATCAGGAAGTACATGGGCAACAGCATAAACTCGAAGAAAAGGTAAAACAGGAAAAAGTCGAGGGCCAGGAAACACCCCATCACACTGGTGAGCAGCAGTAGGTAGAGCAGAAAATAGCCTTTTATGTTTTTGTTGATGGTCCAGGATGAAATAACGCCAATTACCCCTACAATGCCTGTCAGGAGCACCATACTCACGCTAATACCATCTACCCCCAGAAAATACTCAATTTGGAAATGCCCCAGGTTGCCAAGCGAGAACGTTATCCAGCGTAGTTTTTCTACAAACTGATAACCTGTCTGGCCATTGGCAAAGGCGCTACCATCGAAACGAAGATACAGCCACACTGCCAGCCCCATTTGCAGGAGCGCCCCCAGCAGCGCCACGGCCTTAATTGGCTTTTGCAAGCGTCCTGGCATAACCAACACGACCAGCGCCGCCAGAAGAGGAGTAAATATTAAGCTACTTAAAATCAGACTCATCCAGTTGGTGAATTGTTGATTATGTATAAAGGCTAAGGTGCCAGAGCAGAAGCCAAAAACTGTTTATATGTTAGCTCGCTGATTTTTAGTCACCGGCTTAAATTATTTAAATAAAAATGGCCTTCCGGAGCTTAAAACTACTCTTTGGCCCTTAGGCTATGCCATGTAAGAAGGTGCCTTAGCGGAAATTCCCTTGATGCGACCTCTTTTTCAAGCCGCAAAATTAACTATCATTTCAGGACTATGTATAGTATTATCAAAATAAATCCGAAAAGAGAGTAAGCAAAGTATGACTGCACCTTCCCGTTCTGCAGCTTTCGGCCAAACAGCCCTGCTAACCGCGACAGAGCCCCCACCAGCCATACCACCCCATCTACCACCAGCCTGTCGAACCAGGCGGTCATTTTAGCCAGCACCACCAGTATAATACTGCCATTGTTCAGCAGGTAATCAATTACCCGCTTGTCGGTGCGGTACAGGGTGCGGGCCAGGTAAAGCGTAGGTTTTACAAAAGCTGTGCTGTAAAACTGGTCGAGGTAAAAGTGGTTATAAGAGAGTTTACCCAGAGCGCTCTGCGGTTCCTCCTGCAGTAACATCTCTTTTGTTTTATTTCGGTACTTAATCATGGCATAGCCACCTCCAGACACGCCCAATGCAACGGCCAACACCGCAAAAAGCACATGCGCCACATGGTTTGCTTTGTCCTGCTCCACCACGGCCTGCAGCAAACCATCTGCCAGCGGTTTGGCATTGGCAGCCAGCAAGTGTAGGTTAAGCCCCTGCATCAGCCAGCTTCCGACAAAATCGAGTGGGTTTAGAGAGAAAAATACGCCTAGCGACAATACCGCCAACAGTACAACCGGCAGCAGCATAACCAGCTCCACCTCCCTGCCAGCAGAAAAACGTAGAGAATTTACATCAAAGGGTAATCGGAACTCGCCAAAGAACATGAGCCACAGGTGGCGGCCCATGTAATAAGCTGTAAGCAACACCACGGCAAAACCGATGGCTGGTACCAGAAAATACAGAACATTGCCGTTGGCACTCATGGTTTGTGCCCAAGCCCAACTCCCCGCCAAAATTGCGTCTTTTGACAAAAAGCCTGAAAAGAGCGGTAAACCAACTAGCGCGGCAGCGGCCAAAGCATAGGTAAAAAATGTAAATGGCATTACTTTTCGTAAGCCGCCCATATTCTGGATATCCTGCGGATCGATGTCCTCCGGTTGATGCGTGTGGTGCAAGCCACGGTGCATGGCATGTATAATAATGCCAGCATTCAGAAACAGCGCTGCTTTAAAAAATGCATGCGTGGTTAGGTGGAAAAGTGAGGCATCGTGTGCGCCTGTCCCCATCCCCATCACCATATAGCCTAGTTGCGAGATGGTGGAGAAGGCCAGCACCGCTTTAATATCGTTTTGAGTAAGTGCTGCAATAGCCCCAAGCAGAGCCGTAATGGCTCCCACAACGGCGATCACTGTAAGCGCATCTACTGTAAAAAAGGCATAGCACCTGGCCAGCAGGTAAACGCCTGCCGCCACCATAGTTGCCGCGTGTATCAGCGACGATACAGGTGTAGGCCCCTGCATGGCATCCGGAAGCCACACCTGCAATGGAAACTGAGCCGATTTGCCCACACAACCCATAAACAAACCTAAACCGGCCAAGGTCAGCCACAGCGGGTCCAACTCCAGGTCCCAGGGCTGTCCGTGCAGCTGAAACGACGCTAGAAAGTTACCGCTGATCCAGCTGCCTTCGTTCACAAGGGTGCGCAGCGCCTCCAGATCGAAGGTGCGGAAGCAGGTGTAGAAAAAAAACAGCCCGAGCAGCAGACCAATATCGCCCACCCTGTTTACCAAAAATGCTTTTTTATTGGCAGCCACTGCTGCAGGCCTATCAAACCAGAAGCCTATCAGCAGGTAAGAGGAGAAGCCCACCAGTTCCCAGAACATAAACAGCAGCAGGAGGTTATCTACCAGCACAATACCCAGCATGCTGAAGGTGAACAGGCCAAGAAAGGCATAATAGCGACTGTAGCCTTCATCACCATGCATATAACCCACTGAGAAAAGCTGCACCAGGGTAGAGATAAAGGTCACAATCACCAGCATCAGCACCGTGAGATTATCGAGGAGAATACCGGCAGTGAAATTTGTAAAAGAAGCATTAAGCGCAGGAAGGCTAAACCACACCACCCGGCTATGAAAGGTGGTTGTGTTCCACGTGGCGGTGAACAGCCAAACCGATAAACCCAAGGCCAGGGCGGTAAAGGCAATGCCCAACCAATCGCCTTGGCGGGGCAGCCGCTTGCCAAAGAAGAAAAGGCTCAGAAAGGCAAGCAGGGGCAGCAAAAGCACTGCCAGCGCAAGCTTAGTTTCGGGTGTGCCAGCCAGAGGCTCTATAAGCGCGGAAAGCTCCAAGTTCTACTTCGACAGATTAATGTTTTACTTTATACAGCGCAAAAATGCTATAAATTGAAGCAGCCTGTATAGAGGGGGCAAAGTTAAGGATATTGCGCTTTTAATAACACAAATATTATATGTTCTATGGGAGGAGGCAAGAAATAAGAGGGTTCGCCAAACTAAAAACTAGAAATCATAAAGTAGAAATACTCAAAAATGCATTTTCCTGAACTTTATAAAAGCCTTTATAGCGCTTTAACTCACAAGTCTCTTATTTATGAGATACACTTCAAAGGTTTGGCTGGAAATATTTTGATAGAGTTTAGAATAAAGATCCTTAATCTGCAGCCTTAGCTTTAAATAGCTTTCACTTTATTTGGGAACTTGTCGTACCCTTGAGCCAAAATTAGGTTAATATGCTCCGGAAGGGAATTTTAATTAGAATAATTGAGCGTATGTAGCGGCTACTGCTCCCCTACCACTTCGTTTAGGTTAGCCGTATTAAAATGCTGATATACCCGCAGTACAATTGCCAATGCCACGGCAGATTCTGCGGCAGCAATTACCATTACGAAAAGAGCAAATAACTGCCCTTGCATCAGTTCCGGATCGTAGCGCGAGAAAGCGACCAGGTTTACATTGGCAGCATTAAAAATCAGTTCGATGCCCATTAGCACCACCACCGCGTGCCGCTTGGTAATAACAGCCCATATACCGAGGCTAAAAAGTACTGCCCCAAGCAGCAGCAGGTGCTCTAAAGGTATCTGCTCCATGTTACAATTTAGTTGGTTTATCGGTGGCAATGTAAGCCGATCCTATGAGGGCAATCAGCAGCAGCAGCGAAGCGACTTCAAAAGGAAGTACCACATCTGTCATCAGCTTTACGCCTATGGCCTGCACGGTGCTTTTCTGGCCTGCTAACATATCGGTACTGGCTGCTTCGAGCCAAGGAAGTTCTGCGAAATTTGTTTGCAGAATGGTGTAACAAAGGCCAAGCATTACCAAGCCAGCTCCTGCAGTTCCCCAACTGGTATTCACATTCTGCGACATCACCGATTTATCTTTCACGCGGGTACTGAGCATGATGCCAAACAAAATCAGCACCAGTACCCCACCCACATACACCATTAGTTGAACAACAGCCACAAAATCAGCAAACAGCATCACAAAAATACCTGCCACACTTAGCAGCGTGAGCAACAACGCAAAAGCTGCATAGAGCAGGTTGCGCGTCAGCACCATATAGGCACCGGAAACAACGGCCAGTAAAGCGAAGATGTAAAATAGCATGGTTAAAGATTTATCTTATCTCCATTAAGAAAATTTACTTGCAGCTATCGCTACAATAACGACGAGTAAAACAGCTGCAATTAACCTATTCAGCAATAGATCATACCGATATTTCGGAAGATGATGCTCAGGATAAGGTATTTCCCATTTCCGGGTATTGGCAAACTTAGCTAGTAATATTGGAGTTACCGGTATACGCTGTACTCTAGCATATGGTGGTTTAAATAAAAGTCCTCCAAAATTATTACCCTCTTCATCTCCATGAAAGTACCAAAGGTATGATGAAATATCAACTTCATACTTTTTGGCATAGGCATCTATAAAATCATGAAAATCATCGCCAACCAAATCTAAATCTGAATAAATATCAGAGTCCTCATTTACCTTTTTACAGGATGTATATGCAATTATAAATTCTTCTAATTCAACTGTTTGAACCATTGCACTACCCTTGCTGCTTTCGCGCGGCCAGTGCGGCGGCTTTGGCCGCGGCCATTTCCTCCTGCTGCTTCTCCAACAGTTGCTTCTTCTCCTGTGCCTGCTCCGGGCTAAGGTCGGTGAAGTGGTAAACCATATTTTTGATGTCCACTTCCGGGAAATCATAAACAGGCGTCATGGTAAGACAGTCGGTGGGGCACACGGTGGTGCAAAGGCCACAATAGCAGCATTTGGCCAGGTCTATATCAAAGGTTGGGGCGTAGAGGCGCTTTTTGGTGCCGTCTGAAGTTACACCTATATCTTCTGTGGCTTTTACAGATTCTATGGTAATGCAGTTTACCGGGCACACTTTGGCGCAAAGATCGCACACAATGCAATCGTCTATTTCGTTGTGCAGGCGGTAGCGGCCATTGTCCGGAACAGGCAAGGCCTCATAAGGATAAGTAAGCGTTACCAGTCCCTCGGTTTGCTCGAAATAGCTATCGTCGCTGACATACACCGGCTTTCGGCGTTTATCGGCATGCAGGAAATGGTGCAGCGTCAGGCGAGCACCGCTCACCAGCGACTTCACCACATCCCAAAAACCTACTTTATGTTTAACTATTGATTTTTCCATGATTTTACATGCACTAGATTAAGAGTTGTACAATGCTTTTGCACGTCCTCCCTCCAGACAAACCTGCTTCTGTTTTCTTCTATAGAAGATAAAGTCTTACTTCTTGTGTCTAATGTCTTGTTTCCTATAATTACACCATCAGCAGTCGCCATATGCCAGCAAGCAGCACCACGCCTAAGGCAACGGGTGTGAGGACTTTCCAGCAAAGGTGCATGAGTTGGTCTACGCGCAGACGCGGGTAAGTCCAGCGGGCCCAGAGCTGTACAAACAACAGCACCAGTGTTTTAGAGATCAGCCAGAAAGCTCCCCACAGCATGCTGCTGAAGCCGCCTACCGTGCCAGTGGTCCAGTTTGCTAACGCAAGCGGACCAATATTTGGCAAAGGCGAGTTCCAACTTCCAAGAAACAAAATGACTGCTACCAGGCAAACCAGCACCATCATGGCGTACTCGGCCAAAAAGAAAGTGGCGAACCGGAAGCCAGAATATTCTACGTGGAAACCAGCTACCAGCTCCGACTCCGCCTCCGGAATATCGAAAGGTGCGCGGTTACACTCGGCCAGAGCCGCAATAAAATAAATAATAAAGGCCACCAGTAAAAGTGGCGCCCTGAATACATTCCAGGTTGTAAGACCTCCCACATACGTGGTTTCCATACCAAGGGCTTTTATACCGAAGAGCCAGTTCTGCTCCTGCTCCAGCCCTGGAAAGCTGTTCATCAGCGCCCCCTGCTGATAACTTATTTCCTGAAAATCGAGGGATTGGCAGATCATCACTACCGATAACAGCGCCAAACCGGCTGGAATTTCGTACGACACAATCTGCGCCACCGAGCGCATAGCACCTAGCATGGCATATTTGTTATTGGAGCCCCAGCCAGCCATCAGCAGCCCGATTACATCCAAAGAGATGATAGCGAGCAAATAAAAAACGCCAATGCCAATACCGGCAGGCACGAGCGTAGGCGAAAGCGGAATAACGGCGAAACCGGCAAAAACAGCTGCAAAAATGAGTATAGGCGCTACAGCAAACATCTTTTTATCGGCAGCAGCTGGAATAATGTCTTCTTTCTGCAAAAGTTTGAGCACATCGAGCAATGGCTGCAGCGTACCATATGGCCCTGCCTCCGTTGGCCCTAACCTGTCTTGCATAAAGGCTGCCACCTTGCGCTCGGCATACACCACCACGATTACTACCACGAGCATCAGCGATATAGTGAGCACAAAAGCAAGTAGGGCCATGACAGAATTCAGGTTTGGTTACAGAGGCAAAGGTAGTTGTTAATGTGCTAATTATTAAATGTGCTGGTGCTATAACTGAGGAAAAGTGCTATATGCCGCACAAACCACCCCATACCCTGACCAGGAAAATGCCTAAATTACCTCTGGAAGCCTATTTTTATTAGAATAATTGGAGTCTGGGTCTGATATGAAAAGAAGATTCCTTAGTGTGTTGCTTTAAAACCCGCTACTTTAGGAAAGATAAAGCTAATGGGTTCTTTTCCGCTGAATCGCTTCCCAGAGCCTCGCTAATGTGTTGAGGCCAGGAAGGTAAAGCAAACCCACTAAATAAGAATACTTTTGCCATAGCCGTTCCCGGCGCTTCTTGAAATTTGTTATTCCGTTACCTGAAGCATTGACTGTAGGTTCAGGCTGGTAGTCGCTCTTTTTGAGAAACAGGACATCATAAGGAAAAAAGAGGCAAATAATAGTGAAAATGGCAACTGCAAAATAAATCTTGAAGGCTATAATATTTACAGTATGGAAAAGAACCAGCAGCAAACCAAACCAAGGCCGGAGCGGTAACCTGAAGGCAGCAAAAATGCTAATGCATTGTAAGGAGACCATAACAACAAAGCTAACCTGCCAAAACAGGGGAAAAGACAGGTACAGCTTTTCCATTCCGAATACAGCATCTATACTTCGGTGGCTGATTATTGCATTGTAAAGTGCGCCATGTGGATGCAGCCAGTGAACATCTGGTGAGGCGGTAAAAATCTTGTATAAAACAGAGGGTACTTTCCAAAAAGCCGCTAAGGTATAGGTCGCTAAAATTCCTGTGTAGAAAAGGCTCACACTCTTGTTTAAATATTTGTCTGGCCTACTGCTGCCAGAAGGTATAAAAACCAGAAATAAGTGAGCCAGCAGAAACGTATGATTAACATGACTTATGGCTCCATAGCTCCACTGAGGCACGTTTAGCCAAAGCAGACACAGACTTTGTGCAAGTTGTAAGAGTATATATGTCCTGCGTTTTACTAACTGTAGCAGATTCAGAAGAGCGGCCAGGCCTGCTATAACCCCAAACACAATTGGATCAGGTAAGACAGGCATAATAGCCTTTAAAAATGCATTTACTTGTATAAAGGTTTCGGGCGGACGCTGTAGCAGCAGTTCGTAATGCTGATAGCACCAGTAAAGCCATAAGCAAGTAAGCAGGCGAAGCGCTAGCACAGCACAATTAAAGTTAAACCAACTCCTACTATCCTTGCTTGTTACTCCCAGACCTGCTTTCACATTAGAATGTAATAACGGTGAGGGTGTCATAGCGAGTAGGGTTGTTAAGTAACTCAAGAGGAGCATATATTTCCTCTACTATTTTATAAGCGTGAGCTGCTGGTACTACATGGCGTACAAAACTGAATAGGTTTGCCTTTGCGTTACTGCCCCTGGCAGAGTCTGCTAACGCAGTTTTTACTAAGGCATTAAAGCAATAATAGTATTCATCAGTGGTAAAAGTAGGTGTGGCTTTAATTTCTTGCCTTTGCCACTTGGCTCCTTCTTTCGTGTTAGAGGTATAAATTCTGTATTCTGTATAGCTTCCTTTGTTGCCAAGAGGTTGTGTAAATAACTTCCACGAAAAGAAAGGATAGACCTCACCCCAGCCTGAACTTAAGGTAAAAACGCTAAGCAGCGAACCTGCTATACTAGTAATTAACATAAACCGTGTGCAAGTGTAGGAGGCACCTGATCCTATCTGCTTGAATATGTTGTTGACCATAACTTTCTATTGTACAATAAGATAAGCGCTACTGAAAGGAAAGCAAACATCAACATTCATACCGGTCAGCAGGTCTTAAGTACAGTCTCTTGAGTTAAAACAGCTATGAACTTCAACTTAACCCACAAGGCAAGCATGGCATCTCGCGCTGCTGCACAAGCGATGCTTTTCTACAGCACTTGCCCCAGCCCAAACAGCAGCACGAACGCCAGTGTAGTCATGGCCATTTGCTTGAGGTAAGGGTCTAGTTCTACGGATGTCTGTTTGCGCCACACATTTCTGCCGTTAATGACAACCAGTGGCAGCGCCAGCACGAACAGAAACTGCCAGGCAGCATAATAGTTCAGCGCCACGTAGAGCACAGCACTTGCTACGCCACCTGCCAGTAAAATAATATGGTAGATGCGGGCGCGCTTCGGACCCAGCCGCACCGGTATGGAATATTTGCCAGCCAGTTTATCGGAGTGGATGTCGCGGATGTTATTGACGTTGAGCACGGCAGTGGAGAAGAAGCCGCAGACAAAGGCGGGCAGCAGCACCAGCGGGTTAAACTCCAGCGCCTGTAGAAAGTAAGTCCCCAGTACGCCGACAAGCCCAAAAAAAACAAAAACGGAGATATCGCCTAACCCAGCGTAACCATAAGGTTTATCTCCAGCTGTGTAGTTAACGGCCGCCCAGATTGCAGCCAGGCCCAACACCAGAAACAGCAGCGCGAGCAGCAGCCCTTCTGTTCCAAAAGCCACCCACAACAGCAGCAAGCCCGACAGCAGCGAGAGCAGGCTAAATACCATCATGCCTTTTTTCATATGGGCAGCTGTAATATGACCCGCCTGCACCGCCCGCTTCGGTCCTTCGCGGTGCACGCTGTCGGCGCCGTGTTTGGAATCGCCGTAGTCGTTGGCAAGGTTAGAGAGTATTTGCAGAAACAGCGTAGTGAGCACGCAAAGCGCTATAATGCTGCCATCGAACACATGGTTTGCGGCTGCCATAAAACCGCCCATGCCTATGCACGAAAGGGCCAGCGGCAAAGTACGAGGCCTAAAAGCCGAAATCCAGGCTTTTAGCAGGCCTGGATTTGGAGTGGTTTGTTGCGTTGAAGTATCCAACTTGTAAACTTATAGATAATTGAAATTGCAGGCGGTTGATAAACCAAATTTAAGCATTCTGGAAATAGGGTGCTGCTTTTTCTGAATTATTCAAATAAAAATGGCCTTCCGGAGCCTGTTTTGTGCTTTTGGGCTTAAGGCTTGGTAGCTACGAGCGCATACAGCATGGGTATTTTGTTTTGCAGGTGCTTGATGCGGAATTTTTTCGGCTCAAATTCTTCTGTCTCGTTAAAACAGTTATAGGGCGAGTAATCAAACTCCTGGAAAGACTGTAGCTGTAACCCATTGTGCAGCAGCCCATGCAGCACTTCACCTAAGCTGTGATTCCAAGATACAGACTCTTGCGCAATAGGCGCCTCCCGATCGGCATAGGTGCCAGCTTCTGTTTCTACTATAGCGCCGGTGTTGAAATAGCTGTAGCCAATTTTATTGAAATCCTTATCAAACATCCACACCACTGGGTGAAACTCCACAAAAACGAATTTACCTCCAGGCTTCAAGAAAGCAGAGATTAGTTGCCCCCATTTCTCCAGGTCGGGGAGCCAGCCAATGGTGCCGTAACTGGTAAACACGATATCAAACTGCTGGTGGAGGTGATGCGGCAGGTCGTAAAGGTCGCAACAGATAAACTCGGCCCTGGCACCGGTTTGAGTTGCAATTTCTTTTGCTTTAGCGATGGCTCTATCCGATAAATCTACGCCTGTTACATTTGCTCCCATTCTGGCCAGCGAAATAGAATCCTGACCGAAATGGCACTGCAGGTGCAGAACAGATTTTCCGGCAATATCGCCGAGCAGGTTTAGTTCGATGCTGTTTAAAGAGCTGTTGCCTTTCAAAAAGCCATCCATGTCGTAGAAGTCCGACTTCACATGGTAGTCGGTGCTGCTGTTCCACGATTCTCTGTTCTTTTCTATGTAGTTCAGGTCTTCCATTGTTGAAAATACCGTAAAACGTCCTATTTCACAAAAAAAGTCCTTCAGAACTTGCCAGAAAAACTTTCGCCAACGTTGTGGCACCAGACTGTTTCCTTGGCAAGTCCTGAAGGACCTGAAAAATTAAACTCTTATTAGTAGCCTTACTTCTTGATAGCGGCCAGCACTACTTCGTCTGTTGGTTTTACTTTGGAAGGGTAAAAAGCTACAACCGTTCCGTTTTCATCTACTAGGTATTTGCAGAAGTTCCAGGTAGGTTTGTCGTTGTTTGGGGAGTTTTGCTCCAGCCAGGAGTACAGTGGGTGCTGATCATCGCCTACAACCGAGATTTTCTCGAACATCTGAAAGTTTACGCCATAATTTTTCTGGCAGAAAGAGGCAATCTCCTCGTTAGACCCTGGCTCCTGACCACCAAAATTATTCGCCGGAAAGCCCAGAATCACCACTTCCTGCCCGTGCTGCTCGTGCAGTTGCTGCAGGTCAGCGTACTGCTTGGTAAACCCGCACTCAGAGGCTGTGTTTACCAACATCACTTTTTTGCCTTTGTATTGCGAAAAGTCCACTTCTTTGCCATCTAGTGTGGTCATGCTGAAACCATAGAAGCCATCTTGCTTCTGCGTTTCTTGTTGCGCTGTTGTTTCCATGTTTTTTTCTTTATCGGCTCCTTTAGTAGAGGGTGTACAAGCAAAGCCAAAAACAACGGCTGCCAGTAATGCAATGGAGAATAATGCCTTTTTCATTTTTGACTTCATTTTAACTATGTACCTGTAACTGTAATAACCTGAAAATGTTTACAAAACCCTAGAGCAACTGCCATTGCCGATACAGCCTGATTTAAACCTACATACGCTCGGGCACCTCAATACCAAGCAGGCTCATACTTTCGCGCACAAAGCGAGCCACCATAGCCGAAAGGGCAATACGGAAACTGCGGGCCTGCTCGTCGGTTTCATTAAAGATTGAAATTTCCTGGTAAAACCGGTTATAAGCTTTTGCGAGGTCGTAAGCATACTGCGCTATTATAGAAGGAGCATACAAATTGCCTGCTTCTTTTACCACATCAGGGTAGTTCACGAGCAGCGTAACTACCTCCTGCTCTGTTTCGTGCAGTTGAGTAAGGTTGCTAAACGAAATGGCATCTACTCCTATGCCCATGTCGGCTGCTTTACGCAGAATGGCCGAAATACGGGCATGTGTATATTGAATAAACGGACCTGTGTGCCCTCTAAAGTCGATGGACTCTTGCGGATTAAAGAGCATGCGTTTTTTCGGGTCTACTTTCAGGAGGAAGTACTTGAGCGCGCCCATGGCCAGCGTGTGGTACAGTTGCTGTGCCTCCTCTGGAGTAAATCCTTCTATTTTACCCAGCTCCTCGGTCTGCTGACGCGCCGTGTCTACCATTTCGGCAACCAGTTCATCGGCATCTACCACTGTGCCTTCCCGCGATTTCATTTTACCGGAAGGCAAATCGACCATGCCATAAGAGAGGTGGAAAATACCTTCGGCATAGGGTTTACCCAGCTTCCTCAGCACTGATTTCAGCACCTGGAAGTGGTAATTCTGCTCATCGGCTACTACGTACAGCGACTGGTCGTACGGAAAGTCGTTGTATTTAAGTTCGGCTGTTCCCAGATCCTGGGTAATGTACACCGAGGTACCGTCGGAGCGAAGCAAGAGCTTCTGGTCCAATCCATCGTCGGTGAGGTCTACCCACACAGAGCCATCTTCTTTTTTAAAGAAAACTCCTTTTTGCAGCCCCTCCTCTACACGCTCTTTGCCGAGTGTGTAGGTACCAGACTCGTAATAGTATTTATCAAAATCAACGCCAATGTTGCGGTAGGTCTCATCGAAGCCAGCATACACCCAGTTGTTCATTTTTTTCCAGAGGGCCACGGTTTCTTCATCGCCCTGCTCCCATTTATGCAGCATGGCTTGTGCCTCCAGCATGAGCGGTGCTTTTTTCTTGGCTTCTTCTTTATCTACGCCTTCTGCCACCAGCGTATCTATCTGCTCTTTGTAAGCTTTGTCGAACTGCACGTAATATTTGCCCACTAGGTGGTCGCCTTTGAGGCCGCTGCTCTCAGGAGTTTCCCCGTTGCCAAAATACTGGTACGCCAGCATCGATTTACAGATGTGAATGCCACGGTCGTTCACCAGGTTTGCCTTTAGCACCTGATGCCCGTTTGCTTTCAGAATCTCAGACACAGAGTAACCCAGGAAGTTGTTGCGCAGGTGGCCCAGGTGCAACGGTTTATTGGTGTTCGGTGATGAGTACTCTACCATCACATTTTTACCAGAAGCGGCTGCTCTTCCGAACTCAGGTTGCTGCATAATGTCGCGCAACAGTTGTAGCCACACAGTGTCCTGCACCTCCAGGTTCAGGAAGCCTTTTACTACATTGAAGTTTTTAATTTCGGCAGCATTCTCTTTCAGGTAAGCGCCCAGGGCCTCTCCTATCTGCTCCGGCCCTTTACCTACAGTTCTGGTGTAGGGGAAGGTAACAAAGGTATAGGTGCCGGCAAATTCTTTGCGTGTTGGCTGCAAACTGATCTGGGAAGCATCAACGGATACCTGAAACAGCGCTTGAAGCGCCTCACTAATTCGTTGGCTGATGGTGTGTTGTAAATGCATGAACTTTTGTGTATCTCAAGAAACGACAGATACCACAAATTTAGCGCTTATTCTTAAATGGATGCTAAAATAAATGTCAACCCTTGACCTCTTTCAGCAAGAAAGAGCTTTGGAAGGGCAAAATCATTAGAATAATTTGTGTTGGCTTTTAGACTCGCGGTCCAGAATGGCTTTGGTGGTCGATTCCAGAATCTCGAAAGCGTTTTCGGCCATGGTGTTTTCGGTGTCGAGAGTAGGGTTAATTTCTACCATTTCGTAGCAGCACACGCGCGGGTCATGCACCAGTTCGCAGCAAAGTTCTTTCGCTTCCTCCACCGTTAGCCCCACCTCTACCGGCGTGCCGGTTCCTTTCGAGAATTTAGAGTCGAGGCTGTCTACGTCAAACGACACATAAATCAGGTCGCAGTCCTTCAGGTGCGCCAGTGTCTCTTCTGCAACCTTGCTTACACCTTTGGCTCCTACTTCATTGTAGCTTACGGCTTTGATGCCCAGCTTCCGGATCAGGTAGTTTTCTTCGCCTTCTGTGTCGCGCACCACTATGTATACCAGGTGCTCCGGTTTAAGCTTCGGCCCTTCTATGCCTACGCGTTTCAGCGATTCCCAGAAAAAGATCGTTTCGGGGGCTGGGTCATTTTTTTTGCAGTCGAGGTTGTCTTCGTTCAGGGCAATGGCCATGGCCATACCGTGTACATTGCCGGAGGGAGTGGTGTAGGGAGAGTGGATGTCGGCGTGGGCATCTATCCAGATGACTCCAAGCGTTTTTTCAGGGCATGTTTTTTTGATACCGGCTATGGTGCCGGCTGCATTGCTGTGATCGCCGGCCAGCACCAACGGAAACATACCGAACTCCAGCGTTTGCGACACCGTGTTGCTCACACTTTTCAGAATAGAAAGGATACTATCAATGTGGTGCGCTGTGGGAAAATAATCTTTGTCAAATAGCGTGTAGTTTAGGTCGGGTACTGCAATGGAGTTGAAGCGTTTAAAGTAGTCAGACTCTTTGTCGAGGCAAGCCACTTTCAGGGCGTCGATGCCCATCCCCGCTCCCCTTGTACCGGCCCCCAATTCCGATCTCACTTCAATTAGCTTTACTTTTTTCATTTAATTTGAACAAAGTTTTTGCAAAGATTGTAAAATACAGAGAATATTGCATGTTTTCACAAAGACCCTTAACAACCTTCAATGGATAAATATACCGACCTTATTCATCAAACGTTTGATTTTCCGACAGATGAATTTAAAGTAGAAAATAACGAGCTATATTTTAACGGTATCCCGCTTATGGATATCATCAACAAATATGGTACTCCTTTAAAATTAACATACTTACCCAAAATAAGTTCTCAGATTCAGAAGGCAAAACTTCTGTTTAAAGAATCGATGGAAAAATTCGATTACAGGGGGAGCTATACCTATTGCTACTGCACCAAATCGTCACACTTTTCTTTTGTGCTCGATGAGGCTCTTAAAAACGATATTCACATAGAAACATCGTCGGGCTACGACATGCAGATTGTACGGGCGCTTTATAATAAAGGCAAGATTTCAAAAGACACTTACATCGTGTGCAACGGCTTTAAGCGCGAGCGTTACAAACACTGGCTGTCGGAGCTGATAAACGAAGGTTTCCGCAACTGTATGCCTATACTCGACAACCTTGACGAGATAGAATACTACAAGGAGCACGTAACGGAGAAATGCAAAGTAGGCATGCGCCTGGCATCGGATGAGGAACCGAAGTTTGAGTTCTATACCTCGCGCCTCGGCGTTCGATACAACGATGTAATTGAGCTCTACGAAACCAGGATTAAAGACGATCCGAAGTTTGAGCTTAAAATGCTGCATTACTTCATTAACACCGGCATTAAAGACACCTCTTACTATTGGTCAGAACTAAGCCGCTTTGTGCATAAATATTGTGAGCTTAAAAAGGTTTGCCCTGAACTCGATACGATCGATATTGGCGGAGGCTTCCCGATCAAAACTTCTATTCAGGCGGATTACAACTACCGCTATATGATAGAAGAAATTTTGCGCACCATTAAGCGTATTTGCAAGGAAGAAGGCGTAGAAGAACCAAACATTTTTACTGAGTTTGGCATCTTTACAGTGGGTGAAAGCGGTGCCACTATTTACTCTATTCTGGATCACAAATTACAGAACGACAAAGAGTTATGGTACATGATTGATGGTTCTTTCATTACCAACCTACCTGATGCCTGGGCATTAAACCAGCGCTGGCCATTGCTCTCTGTGAATCATTGGGACAAAGAATACCGTAAGATCCAATTGGGCGGAATTACCTGCGATAGCCAGGATTACTACAACTCCGAAATGCACTCGTTTCAGGTGTTTTTACCAAAAATACCAAAAGACCAGCCGCTTTATATCGGCTTCTTCCACACGGGTGCTTATCAGGAGTCGCTTAGCGGTTACGGTGGCATTAAGCATTGCCTTATTCCAGCGCCTCAGCACGTAATTATTGATCGCGACGAAAATGGGGAACTGGTAGACTGGCAGTTCGCACCGGAGCAGACCAGCGAGGCTATGATGAAGATTTTAGGATATGAGGTGTAAGGCCTCTATCTTAAAATTGTATTAGTTTTGTTTTTGCAGGGAAAAAGCTTATTTTTGAAAACGCCTTTGTCTTTAAACTTTATTTGAAATGAGAAAATTAGTACTTTACGGCACCTTATGCCTGGCCCTGGGTATGGCATCCTGCAAAACTTACTGCCCTGCTTACAGCAGCGTACAGCCAGACCACAACACAGCCCCTGAAACAGTTACTGTGTCTGTGTCTGCCCCAGCGTCAGCTACAGATGGCACCAACAGTTAATCTATAAACATAGATTAACTGTCTAGATATAGAAGAAACCGGCTCATTGGGCCGGTTTTTTTGTGCTTTCTAAAATAAACCTGGTTGCCTCCAACAAATCTTTGGCCTGTAAAGCATGTGCTTTTTCGGCATGGTGCTCCCCTACCAGAATAGTTTGCACACCTGCTTTTTCGCCTGCCACCATATCGCGGGGCGTATCTCCAACCATCCACGATAGCGCAGGATCAATATTGTACTTTGCTATGGCACGTTCCAGCATCAGGCTGTCCGGTTTCCGAGAAAGCGAGGCTGAGACAGTTTGATGTCCTGGCGCAAAATAAATGGCATCTATTATTCCTTGGCATTGCCCCTGCAGTTTTTGGTGGCAAGCCAGCACTTCGCTTCGGGTGTAAAGACCTTTGGCAATACCGGCCTGGTTAGTAATAACGATAAGCAAATAGCCGTGCTCTTTCAAAATCTGTAAAGCTTGAGGAACTCCTGGCAGCACTTCAAAGGCATCCAGTTTATAGGTATAATCTCCCATTTCGCGGTTCAGCACGCCATCACGATCCAGGAACACACATTTTTGTTTTTGCATATACTTGCTAATTTTCAGCTTTAAAAGTAGGGTTTCTTTCGCAAAGCGCACTAACCGGAAAATGTTTGTAAGGCTTCCTCCACGGAAGCCTTTGGCACAAAAAGGCCCAAAAAGCTTTGGAAAGGCATCTTTATTAGAATAATTAATTGGTTGTAATCAAATTAGAATCAGGGATATTGTATAAATAAGTGTGTGCCAAATGTTCTGCCTCTCCCCCAAAAGCTTTTTACAAGCTGACAGAGAGGAAAAGAAATTGGTAAAAATTGGTAAAACGTAAAAGACGGTGCAAGAAGAAAGAAAAATATAGTACAAAATGAGCGCATTATCCTGCAGTGCCAGCTGGCAGTGCAGTCGCAGAAAAGAGGCTCCAGCATACAGCAAAGCACTTTCGCTGCCAGAAAATAGCCGAAAACAGAATAAAATTGGCTCCAGCGCTGGCACCTAATAGCTAAATAGCTATATATTTGAGCTATGAAAGATTCTCTGGTGATAATTCCAACCTACAACGAGAAAGAGAACATTGAGGCGATGGTCAGGAAGGTGATGTCACTGAGTCACCCGTTTGAGCTGCTCATTATAGACGATGATTCTCCGGACGGCACAGCCGACATTGTAAGGGCCTTGCAGCAGGAGTTCCCGGAGCGTCTGCACCTGGAAACCCGCCAGGGAAAACTAGGGTTAGGTACCGCCTATATTCATGGCTTTAAATACGCCCTCCGGCATGGCTATGAATATATATTTGAAATGGATGCCGACTTCTCTCATAACCCCAAAGACCTGGTACGCCTCTATGCCGCCTGCGCAAAAGGTGGCTACGACGTGGCCATTGGCAGCCGCTACAGCCAAGGGGTAAATGTTATTAACTGGCCCATGAGCCGGGTGCTGATGTCTTATTTTGCCAGTGCCTATGTGCGACTTATTACCGGCATGCCAATAGCCGATACCACAGCTGGTTTTAAGTGCTACCGTCGCAAAGTCCTGGAAACTATTCAGCTCAACAAGATCCGCTTTGTAGGTTATGCTTTCCAGATTGAAATGAAGTTCCTGGCCTACAAGTATGGCTTTAAAATAAAGGAGGTTTCCATCATTTTCACAGACCGCACCAAAGGCGAATCAAAAATGTCGAAAGGTATTTTTAAGGAAGCCGTGCTGGGAGTGCTCAAAATGAAAATCAGAAGCTTTTTTCGTCACTTCGACCGCTATTAGAGCCTCTTTTCTCCTGCTAAAATAATACTTTCAAAGCCGCTTTAAATTTAATCGGCAAATCCTGTGCTTGTGCCAAATATATTCCGGTATATTTACCTTTTGCTTACAAAAAAATAAGTCATCAGGCTTGGTTATGGATAATTCTATTGTCTTTTGGATTCTGTTTAACGCCTTTGTGCTGTTGCTTCTGGGGCTCGACCTTTTTGTGTTTCACAGAAAAGCGCATGAGGTAAAAATAAAAGAGGCGCTACTTTGGAGTTTATTCTGGGTAGTGCTCTCGCTAGGCTTCAATGCCATCATTTACTTCTGGAAAGGACCTGCTCCTGCCCTTGAGTTCTTAACAGCTTACCTGATTGAGAAATCGCTGAGTGTCGACAACCTCTTTGTCTTTATCCTAATCTTCAATTATTTTAAAGTACCGCTCATGTACCAGCACAAAGTGCTGTTTTGGGGCATTATTGGTGCTTTGGTATTGCGCGCCTTGTTTATTTTAATTGGTGTGGCTCTAATTGCCAAATTCCACTTCATTATTTATATTCTTGGTGCCTTTCTGGTATACACCGGCATTAAAATGGCCTTTAGCCACGACGATAACGAGCTGCATCCGGAGCAAAACTCACTAATTGTGTGGGTAACTCAAAAACTACGTTTCACTAAAAAATCAGAAGGCGGCAAGTTCTTTGTTAAAATGGATGGCAAGATGTATGCAACGCCTTTGTTTCTGGTACTGATCATGGTAGAGAGTACTGATGTGGTGTTTGCAGCCGACTCTATCCCGGCCATCCTGGCCATCTCAAAAGATCCTTTTATTGTGTATACTTCTAACGTGTTTGCACTACTGGGTCTTAGAGCTTTGTATTTTGCGCTGGCTGGTATTATGCAACTGTTCCACTACCTGCACTATGGGCTTTCGTTAATTCTGGTGTTCATTGGAGCTAAGTTGTTGCTAAGCGATATTGTAGAAATAGATATGCGCTATGCCCTGTTGGTAGTGGGCGCTATTCTGACTATTTCAATAGTTGCTTCGCTGCTGTTTCCTAAAAAAGACAACTCGTTGCCGCCCCCTCCTGATTTGGTGTAGAATACTGTTCTGCTTACACCACCACTCCCCTTGCGTGTAATAAATAGCCTCAAATAAACCGGAGGCTAATTATTACATATTTGCAACAGAAGCTCTAAAGTCTGTTAACGATCATAACAATTGGTTGTTTTTATTGATTTTTTTTCAATAAATTCTTGTCAGTTTAATTTCTATATATTACATTTACACATCATAAAAAGAAAAGCAATGTTATTAGTCCGCGTACAAGCTCAAAATCTAAAATCTATTTGCACCTGTATAGGGGGCTGATGGCAGATGCTTTGCGTTATTAGTAATGGAAAGATAAACCAGAAAAGCCCCGCCCCAAGCGGGGCTTTCTTATTTTTGGCCGGAATTCGTTTAAAGATTAAAAGAAGTAAATTATGAAAACTTCCACACCTAGCTTGCACCTGACCAAAGGCACCAGCACTTTGGCTAAGACGTCGGGTCCTGTTGTAATCGCCGGCCCGTGCAGTGCTGAGAGCGAGGAACAAATGCTGCTGACAGCCAAAGGGCTGAAAAAGCTGCAGGGTGTAACTATTTTCAGAGCTGGCATCTGGAAGCCACGTACGCGACCAGGTAGTTTCCAGGGAGTTGGCAGTGTGGGCCTGGAGTGGCTGCGCACTGTAAAGCAGGAAACGGGCCTTCGCACGGCCTGCGAAGTTGCCAACACCAGCCATGTGGCTGAAGCGCTGAAGCAAGAAGTAGATATTCTGATTATTGGAGCCCATACCACAGTTAACTCTTTTATGGTACAGGAGATAGCCGACTCACTGAAGGGTGCTAACGTGCCGGTGCTTGTAAAGAACCCTGTTAGCCCAGAGCTTATGCTTTGGCTTGGTGCTCTGGAACGTTTCAACCAAAATGGCATTACAGATCTTGGCGTTATCCACAGAGGCTTCTCTACTATAGATAACGCGCCCTACCGCAACCACCCGAAATGGGACCATGTGGTAGAGCTGAAGAATATGCTGCCGGATTTACCAGTTTATTGCGATGCCAGCCATATAGCAGGCCGCCGAAGTCTGTTACGTCCGGTAAGCCAGCGTGCACTCGACCTGGGCTACGATGGCCTGATGGTAGAATCGCATTACAACCCGGCCATGGCGCTGAGCGATGCGCAGCAGCAACTCATGCCCCAAGAACTGGACATGCTCCTGCAGTCGCTGAAGCTGAACCAAACTGACGAAGAAACGACCCGCAAGGGAGTGTTAATGGAAGAGTTGCGAAAAGAAATTGAACACCTTGACGACCAACTTCTTGACCTGATGGCACGCCGCTCGTTGGTTTCAGCTCAAATCGGTGATTTAAAAGCCGACGAATGCAGCTTAGACAGACAGCAGGCCTGGGACGATGTACTGGAGAACCTGCTGAAGCAGGCAAACTCCTTTGGCATAAACAAAGAGTTCGTAAAAACAGTATTTCAGGAGGTGCGCAAGCAGTATGCGCAAACCCACCTTTACGCCGATATGGGTTCCTGATACTTTGATAGCAAGAAAGTCGCAAAGCGAGTCGGTTTTCAGGGGTCGACTCGCTTTGTTCTTCCATGGCTATAAACTGATGTATCGTTTGGTGCCATAGCCTTTTTAGCAGTAGCTTAACTTTTTTCAGATAAAGCATCTGTTTTTGAACCAGCTCTTACTACTTTATGTTGTGATCATATATACCAAAATTATATGTTGTAGAAGCCATAGCGTAGGTATAAAAGAAGGGGCAGTTATAAAGGGCAAAGTTAGCTTGGTAAGGCAGCAAATTCTTTTGAGACATAATTTTGAAAAAAATTTTCGCAAAAAAGTTTGAAGGTTATTAAGAGTTTACTTAATATTACAGCATAATAATAACAATATGATTTTAAGCAACGCATTTTACTTTAGCTTTTACTTTTTTGGTACCCACTAGGGGCTCCAGAGGTAATGCTATTGCGTTTATAAAACATACAGCAAAATCTTAAAAGCCCCGCCGCAAGCGGGGCTTTTCGTTTAAATATTCTATGGCAACTAAAATTAAAATCGCAATTCAGGGTGGCGCTGCCTCTTTCCACGACACAGCAGCACGCCAATATTTCGCACCTGAAAAGGCAGAGATCTTGCCCTGCAGTTCGTTTGATCAGCTGTGCGAGCAACTGCACCTGGGCGAAGCAACTTACGGTGTAATGGCTATTCAGAATGCCCTTGCTGGTAGCATTCTCACAAACTATACGCTGCTACAGGAGTACCACCACTTCCATATTATAGGTGAATTGTGGTTGCCCATAGACCAGAACCTGATGGCCTTACCAGGCCAGCGGCTGGAAGATATTACCACCGTTATTTCGCATCCTGTGGCGCTGCTGCAGTGCGGACTGTTCCTGCGCCAGCACAAGCACCTGCACACCGAAGAAAGACAAGACACCGCCGACAGCGCCCGCGAGATAAGCGCAAATGGCTTAAAGGGAGTGGCAGCTATAGCCAGTAGCCAGGCCGCAGAACTATACGGTATGGAGATGCTGCAGGAGCACGTAGCCGACAGAAAAGATAATTACACACGCTTCCTGGTACTGGCTAACCATCCGCAGGAGCAAACTCAGAGGCCTACTGCTAACAAGGCATCG
The DNA here is from genome assembly GCF_047525655.1 of Pontibacter sp. 13R65. Classification (NCBI taxonomy): domain Bacteria; kingdom Pseudomonadati; phylum Bacteroidota; class Cytophagia; order Cytophagales; family Hymenobacteraceae; genus Pontibacter; species Pontibacter sp. 13R65. The sequence goes on along the minus strand of NZ_JBLIQL010000009.1, from coordinate 29,745 downwards.
CTTGTTGTGCAGATTCCGCATGTGGGGAGCTTGCTTGGTGCGGTTATCAACAAGCTGTACACCGAAGATATTAACATTCCTCTAATTCAATCTATTCCTGCGCCATCGGGTAACACGAGCCACAACGTAGCCATAGACCTGGAGTGCGACGATTACTACAGATTGCTCCATGCCATTGAGGAGCTGAAGCCGATGGTAGAAAACCTGCAGTTGCTGGGACTGTACCATAAGGCGCTTACTCCACAGCAATTAGAAGAATGCCGCGAATGTGCCTTAACCACCTCTGTTAATTAATAAATACCATGATTATACCCAAGGCCGACAGACTGGCCCATATTCAGGAATATTATTTCGCCAAAAAACTGGCTGAAGTAGCTGCCCTGAATGCGCAGGGAAAGCAGGTGATAAACCTGGGCATTGGCAGCCCGGATCTTCCTCCTTCCGAAGAAACTACGGCAGCACTTACTGCCTCCGCCGCACAGGCCTCAGGCCACGGTTATCAGCCCTATCGGTCGCTTCCAGCGCTTCGCAAAGCTATGGCAGATTGGTACGACTCAACTTATCAGGTGCAGCTCAATTCTGACACAGAGGTACTCCCCCTGATGGGCTCCAAGGAGGGTGTGTTTCATTTAACTATGGCTTTCCTGAATCCAGGTGATAAGGTGTTGGTTCCTAACCCCGGTTACCCGGCTTATGCCACTACGGCACGTATGGTAGGGGCAGAACCTGTATTCTATAACCTCACCGCTGAGAACAACTGGCTCCCCAATATGGAGGAACTGGAAGAGCAGGCAAGCCAAGGTGTAAAGCTGATGTGGATCAATTACCCGCACATGCCTACAGGCGCGGAAGCAAATTCAGAAATATTTCAATCTTTATTTGCACTTTCCCGTAAATACAGATTCCTATTAGTGAACGATAATCCATATAGCTTGGTTTTACCTAATACAGCGCCGCTTAGCCTATTAAGCCAGCCAGGTGCCCTCGATAGCTGCATGGAGCTTAACTCCTTGAGCAAGTCGCATAACATGGCGGGCTGGCGTGTAGGCATGATCCTGGGCCGGAAAGATTACCTGGACACGGTGCTGACAGTAAAAAGCAATATTGATTCCGGTATGTTCCAGGCAGTACAACATGCGGCTATTGAAGCACTTCGTAATTCAGATGAGTGGCACATGCAACGCAACGAAGTGTACGCCGAACGAAAGCAAATGGCACATAAACTGCTCGACATGCTAGGGTGCAGTTACGACCCTAATACGGTAGGCATGTTTGTTTGGGCCAAAGTGCCAGATATCATACCTGATGTGGAAGTATTTCTGGATGAAATACTCTACCAGGCAGGCGTATTTCTGACACCGGGTAAAATTTTCGGAAGCCAGGGCGATCGCTATTTAAGAGTATCGCTTTGTGTACCAGTAGCCCAATTAGAAGAATCCATTAAAAGAATAAAACAACACACCATAAACCATAATTGACCATGAGTTCAAATAATCCAAACCTTCAGCTAGCAACTAAGACCAAGATTTTAAATGGAGGCCCATTGCCAACGGTAATCGCTGGTCCTTGTAGCGCAGAAAGCGAAGAGCAAATGCTCCAGACTGCGCGTGAGTTAAAGAAAGACCACAGAGTATCTGTTTTCAGAGCAGGTATCTGGAAACCACGTACGCGTCCGGGCATGTTCGAAGGAATCGGTACAGTTGGTCTGGAGTGGCTCAACACCGTGAAGCAGGAAACTGGCCTGTTAACTACTTGCGAGGTAGCTAACGCCAGCCATGTAGAAGAATCTCTTAAATATGGTGTGGATATTCTTTGGATAGGTGCCCGCACAACGGTAAACCCTTTCTCAGTTCAGGAAATTGCTGATGCCCTTCGCGGTGTTGACATCCCGGTGATGGTTAAAAACCCGGTTAACCCTGATATTCAGCTGTGGGTTGGTGCGCTGGAGCGTCTGAACCAGGCAGGTATTACAGATCTTGGCCTCATCCACAGAGGGTTCTCTACGCCAAACAACAAGCCTTACCGTAACCACCCGAAATGGGAAACTATCAAGCAAATAAAAGCGCTGTTGCCAGGTGTGCCATTGCTTTGCGACCCAAGCCACGTAGCTGGCCGTCGTGATTTGCTGCAGACAGTAAGCCAGCAGGCGCTGCACTTAGGTGTGGATGGTCTGATGATTGAAACGCACAACAACCCGGATGTAGCCTGGAGCGATGCCTCACAGCAAGTAACACCAGCTGGTCTTGACTCCCTGCTTACCTCGCTCGACCTGGATACGGAGCACGTTGCCAGCCCGGAGCAATTGCAGGAGCTGCGTAACCTCATCGACAAGCTGGACACGGACCTGATCAACGTGTTGTTCCTCCGTTCAGATGTTTCCAAGCGAATTGGTGAGTACAAAAAAGCCAATAAACTCGACATCTTTCAGGCAGACCGCTGGAATCAAATGGTAGAAAACAGAATGCGTGTTGCTAACGAAACTGGTCTGGAAGAGAGTTTTGTAAGAGCCATTTTCGATGCCATTCACCAGCACTCTATGGGCGTTCAGAATGAGATCTTGGCTACAAACGCGGCTAAATCAAAAGCAGAGTCTCTTTCTTAAGAATTCGCTTTACAGGCCTTGCCTGATGGAATAAAAAAGCGAAGCACTTTACAGAAGGTGCTTCGCTTTTTTTGTGCCTATAGAGTAAGATGCTAACTATCAGCGCCTGCACGGAACAAGATATGCTGACCTTTTGTACGGCTAAGCGAAATACTCTTAATGTAGCAACTCTTTAAGCAGTCTTTTTTAAATACCAATCCTGATCTTTAAACACGATTAGTTTATAATCTTTTTGCCTAAAGCGCTAATAACAAAAAACGGCTCCGGAAGGGAATTTTCATTAGAATAATTCCCTTCCGGAGCCGTTCCTGTACCGAGTTGATATTTATGCTACTTCTTTAACCGAAGCGTTTCTGGCAGCATCCTCTTCCTTCTTCAGTTTTCCGTCTATCAGGAAAGGGCCGAAAGGCAGTAACGATGCAAACAAGGATATAGCAATTTTTTTAAGAGACCAATTATGATCCATAGCGGCTTGCGCTACGGCACCGATGTAGAGCACGAACAGTACGCCATGCGCCCAGCCTACAAACTTCACAGCTTCTGGTATGCCGGCCATGTACTTTAGTGGCATGGCTATGCCAAGTAGCAGTAAAAACGATATACCTTCTAAAATACCGATGGCACGAAGCCGACCGATGACTGTGTTTGAAAAATTGTTTTTCATTGTAAAAATGGTTTTGATAGCTACAGTACTCTGACAACTGAAATCCTTATTCCGTTCCCCTGCTCCCGAAAATTACGCCTACAACATCAACGCCCTTCTTCATTTTTCATTGCCCCTGGTAAAGGTAAGCCATCAGGTGCAATTTCCCAACCTGTTTCTACTCCGCCCCTGTCCTACTACAACAACAACTCTACCTAGTTGCTTAGAGCTGAATTCTTCTAATGAAAATCGCCTTCCGGAGGTGTTCCTGTAATTTTTTGGTCTAGGGTTGAAAAACTAATCTTTCTTATAACAGAGAGCTTTTGATATGATAAACTAAAAGATGAAATAATTTTACCAACTAACCGTGTGTGCTCCTACCTGTTCTACTTGAGCGGCAGGTATTAAGGCCTTTAAGAACAGTTTTACAAAATCTTAATCCTTTATCATTTATTTCCGCTCTGTTGGTGTAGCATGCTTACATACTTTGTTTGATAAATTTTCGGGTGAATCGTTCCTGCCCTATTTCGAAAGTAATAAGGTAAATACCAGGAGTTAAGTTACCAATGTGTACTTTTTTCCCCTCCAAACTGGTAGCTACTTCTTGTTTCCTGCCCACCATATCGAAAATGGAAATATTCTTTATCCTACCTCCACTCAATCCATCATAATCAACTGTCAAATGATCTGTGGCAGGATTAGGAAATACTGTCAGACTTTTTGTAAAAATATCATCTTCCACGTTAGCCACTACACCGTTTGCGAGAGACCATAGTTGCCTACCCTCACTGGCAGTATTAGCCATAAAGAAAATTTCTTTGTCAATGGACATGATATTAGAGGGGGCAGAATGATTTTCACCTGGCAAAATGTCTGCGACCATAGTAAAACTACTTCCGTTTGTTACCCAAAGTTCAGTTCCGTAGGCTGGTGTGGTAGCACTGAAATACATCTTATCTTCGATGAGCGTTAGGTTGCCTGGAAAAGAACCGTGAGCTCCCTCTGCTATGTCATGCACCATAACGGTATTAGCAGCTGTACCATCAGTAGACCAAAGCTCCGTACCGTGCTCTCCATCGGTAGCAGCAAAGTAAAGTTTGTTGTTATAAATGGTAAAGTTCGGGTTAGATATAGCTGATAATTTACCTGGAGCAATTTCTTTCAGCATACTAGTACCAGCAAAAGTGCCGTCCGTTTTCCAAATCTCATTGCCAGATGATTCGTTGGAGGCGACAAAATACATAGCATTATTGTAGGCAAATAGATCTCGAATATTAGTTAACGGTAGTTGTTCAGGCTCAAAAACTGGTTTAGTACCGGTTGCGGTGCCATCGGATTTCCAGAGCATAAGTGGTGAAAAAGAACTGCCTGTCTGATTCGCGACAATATAGACATACCCATCTTGCCCATAGGTTAATTGATAGATATTTTTTAGATCTTTTATCTTAACTGTGCCAGCTTCTGTGCCATCGCTAGCCCATAAGTAATCCCCTCCTCCTGATACAGAGAAGTAAGCTTTCTCTCCAGCTGCTATAATATTGGTTATCCAATTAGAATTGCCTAAACTGTTGACTCCTACATCTATCAACTTTGTAATTGAAGAACCATCTGTTATCATTAAATGGTCTCTGGAATCATTTGATATTCTAAAATATAAAGTATGGTCACATACATTGGTCAGCAAAGTGGGTGATGATGATCCTTGTCCTGGCACCATATCGCTTACCAGGGAGGTACCGTCAGACGTTCCATCTGTAACCCAAAGTTGACGGCCTGTTTCAGGCTGAAGAGCAGAGAAAAACAATTTACTCTTAAATTTACAGGCATCTTGAGGGGTTGAGGACGCTGCACCTTTATTAATATCAGTAAGAACTGAGGTTACTTTCGTTTTACTATCGTAGCGCATAAGTTCATATCCAACCCCTGTTCCTGGGTCATTGGCACCAAATACTATTGAATTGCCTACTGATTTCATCATTGAAAAATTTAAACCCATCTTTCCAGTATGTATATTCTTAAGTAGCCCTGTATTGGCAGGGACGCCATCAGTAATCCAGAGTTCTACACCCTGCTTGGGTGTTAATGCGGAGAAAAAGAATTTGTTTTTGTATGGATGGAAATGATTAGTGTAATATATGTCAGGTCCTACTTCCTTAGTACCGGCTTCGATGTTTATGAAATATGAACTCTTGTAAGTAGTACTTGTGCGTTTTGTTACACCTGCCACAATACTTCCATTCAGGTTATACAGCATGTTAGCCATTCGACCAAAATAAAAAGAATCAGGCTTGTTCATTCCATCCTCCAGCTGAATGATTGAGGTAACGGCAAGATCTTTAGGGTTAAAGCTAACTATAGAAGTACTTCCTTCGGTCGCACCTTTGCTTGTGAACAGAAGCTTGCCATCTTTAGGTAATAAATTGGAAGGTGCAAAATATTGACTTGAATTTGTGTCGTAGACCAGCCTTGTATTTGCATTTGTGCCATCACTTTCCCATATGAAGTGTCTATTGTTGTGAAGCACGAAAAATGAAAAGTACATTTTATCATCTAACTCAACAACATCCGTATATCCAACAAAATTACTTCCGTTGTTAATACTTACTACTGTTTCAGTGTTCACAACTGAGCCGTCTGTTTTCATTATTCCGCTCTCAGTAACAAAATACAAGTAGTTCTTATAGAAAATGTGCTGTGTTAAATAAGATGTACCTCCTGAACCTAAACCATTAGTACCTGCTCCATTTCCAATAAGTCTGTCTGCTAACAAAATTGTACCTGCAGTAGTGCCGTCACTGCGCCATAAACTGGCACCTGTATTAGTGAAGCTACTTAACTCAAAATAAAATAAGCCGTTCAAGCTTCCTTCAAAGCTAGCTACGCTCTTACTGATTTGTATATTATCCATTATCAAAGCGGATACACTAGTAGATATGTTTGTTTTTATAAATGTTGTGCCAGCTTTTGAGCCATCAGTTTTCCATAGTTGCAAATATCCGTTGTCATCAACAAGAAAGAATATCTGGTCACCAACAATTGTTAGTGTTTTAATATACTTATCAGTGAAATCAGTCACTCTTTCTACTTCATCATTGTTTTTGTTTATTTTAAACACCTGATGACCACCTGTTCCGTCCGCTGCAATAAAAAAAAGCTCGTTATTAAGAATCAACAGGCTCTTAGGACTAGCGTATCCTGGACCAGGATTTAAGTCTACGAATAATTTAGTGTTTGCCTCTGTTCCATCGCTCACCCACAGCTCTTCTCCATAAAAATCAGAGGAGGCCGCAAAATATACTTTGCCTTTATACTCACAAAATTCTGATGGTGATGAAGGTAAGTCTGAGTCTTCATCCAGAATATGAGTTAGCTGCCTTTGTGCATTTACTTGCGCTGGTATAAAAGTGAGAAGTAGAAGGAGTAGAAGTTTATGATTCATATATAACTGTTTGATTATCTACAATAAAGGAATGTATTTCATGTCTGCATAGACAAAATCTCTCTCAAAGTTATACTGAATTTGCATTTTATTATAACAGGAGCTGTAAATTATATTCTTTCATAAAGAAATTGTCATAAAATAAATCTTTGAAAACAGTGTATTCTATGGAAGCAGCACCAAAAGCACAATGAGATACTGGGCTTAATTATATGGCTTAGAGCAATAATTAAATAAAAAGGTAGGATGAATAACTTCATACTCACATCTACCCGAGGTAAATATGAGCATGGAGTATAGAAAAGATAAAACTTCAGAGTTTGTTCTATCTAAGGTATGCTTATCTTCCATACACAGCATTGCCATGATCTACCATTCAGATACAATGACAAAGTTACCTTCATCACCAAATTTGTAATAGGAAGGTCTGCATCATAAAAATGCAACAACTAGCTACTATCATACAAGCCAACCTGAGAAAAAAAACCTATTCCAGGCTAATGACTAAAATGCTCTAAAGCAAGGAAGAGTAAGAGAACCTTTTGCTTGGTCAAGTCGAAAATTTATAAATGGCCGTTTCAAGACGAGCACTAATTTTTCTAATGAAAATTGCCTTCCGGAGGTCTTTTTATTCGGTGTCGGCACTGGCTTTTTTAGCTTGTTCTAAGGCTGTGGCGCCCATTCGTTGCGCCATCATACTCGACACCAGCAACTGCAAGGCGTGGTAGACCATAATTGGCAGCAAAATAATACCCACCATGTTGGCATCCGGGAACAGCACCTTTGACATAACGGTGCCGTGCACCAGCGATTTTTTAGAGCCACAGAAAATAGCTGTAACTCTGTCTTCGCGCTTAAAGCCAAACAGTCGGCTAAGGAGATTAATAAGCAGAAAGGCCAGGAAAAACAGCAGCAGCATGGCCACACTCAGCAACAGGATATCCTGCCAGCCGAAGGCACTGAACATATCACGTTCGAAAGATTCGCAGAAGGAAGTGTAGACAATGGTAAGGATAATAATCTGGTCGAAGTAGCGCAGCTTTTTCTTGTGCCGTTCTGCAAAGCTCCCCCAGCGCTTGTTTAGCAAAATACCCAATATAACTGGCAACAGTACCTGTAACACCAGCTTACCCAGCACATCGCCCATTTCAAAATCGGCGGTGCTGCTCCCCGACAGAAAAAGTCCCATCCAGAGCGGAGTAATAAAAATACCTAAGATGCTGGAAATACTCGCATTAAAAATGGCTGCCGGCATGTTGCCACCCGCTATAGCCACCATTACTACCGCCGACGAAACTGTAGAGGGGAGTGCCGCTACATAAAAGGAGCCTAGCCATAGCAGCTCATACTCCGTGCCTTCAAAAAAACTGTGAAGAGGTAACACCAGTAGCGGAAAGAGCAGAAAAGTGCTTAACTGCACCACCATGTGCAGTCGCCAGCTGCTTAGCCCCGACTTCAGTTTCTCAATACTCAAGCGTAAGCCGTAGAAAAAGAAGATAAGCGACACGCCATACCCGGCCACATCACCCAACGAAACAGGCTCCCGGTCTATTCCACCCTCTGGCCACAAATAAGCTAATCCAATCATGCCCAGGAGGGCCAGCAGAAACCAATCTAGCCCTATCTTGGCTGCCAAAGCCCCTACGCGGGGTACCAATCCAACTGCTTTTTGTGCTTCCTGTTCCGTTTTTTCCTTTTGCATGATTAGATTGAGATTTACTTCCTGGCGCTACAAAACCACCACATTAAATAATAAAAAGAAGGAGCAGCCGGACATCAACTTCAGAAATTATGGACACGCCCTCCTCTACAAAACTAAGAATTGATTGCTAAACGAAAAAAGCGACTCTTGCAAACAGTTACAAGAGTCGCTTCTAAAGCCTTTATGGCGTTAAATTAAAAATCGAGCATGTCAATGGTTTCGAGTTCAAATTCACGCGTATCTTCTTCTGTCGTGTCAGGTGCTGTCACGACTATGTCGCGAGCCCGACCACTGAGCCGCACGTTCGGGTACAAGTTGTCGTATTCTTCCTGACTGATAAGGCCCCGCCTTGCCATATGCCCGCCAATTAAACGGTAATACCCCGCCTTATGGCTACGCAGGTTGCCGGCACTATCGAAAGAAGATCGGTAACGCTTCGGGCTGGGAATAATACTTGTCAGGAAAATTGCTTCGGCTAGCGTCAGCTCCGATGGCTGCTTACCAAAATAAAACCTGGATGCATCTTTGGCCCCATAAATCTCTGGTCCCCACTCTATAATATTGAGGTACACCTCAAACATTCTGTGTTTAGAAACCAGGCGCTGATTTTCTATCAGCCACACAATAATGGCTTCTTCCACTTTGCGAGTCACAGTTTTTTGCCTGGTCAGGAACACGTTCTTCACCAACTGCATAGATATGGTGCTGCCGCCCCTCTTAAAGTCGCGCTCCTGTATATTTTTAGCAATTGCCTGCCGAAAAGCTTCTTCATGAAAGCCCTTGTGCCTATAAAAATAAGCATCTTCTGCCGTAAGAATGGCATTGCGCAGGTAAGGGCTAATCTGCTCTATTGGAGTGTAGAAGAAGTTAGAAGGTCCTACGGTAAAAGTACGGACCGGCTTGCCATACTCATACACGGTGTGTGAAAAAGAGCTATTTATCTTTTCGAGGTTGGTGCTGCCATACTCCACAATCTTAAAATCTTTGGAAGCATCCAGGTCAGAGTCGAACTTCACCGCTTCTACGCTATCCATGTTCAGATGGAAGTCCATTTTGTATTTCAGCTTTCCTTCTGCTTTGATACCTTCAAGGTTCTCGAACAAACCAGTGGGCAGCGATTCGAAAAAATCGTTGGCTGGCACATCGGCTGTCTTCACCTTCAGGTCCACAATATCAGCTTCGCCTTTGTTATAAGAAGCGAAAATATTGGCTTTCACTTTATTTATCCGCACTTGAGTTAAGCTATCAATCACATACAGATTCGGGCCGATGCTGATGGAGTAATCGATGGCCGCTTCTTTTACGTGTATATCTTCTGTGGCCAGCCGCTCGTGGTTTACGAAAAGGTCGTTTACCATAGCAGCTCCCTTTACTGTAAGAATATCGCGCCGGAAAGTTTTATCGGTAAGGCTAACGTAGAGGGTATCAAAAGACATTTCTCCGCCAAGCTTCGATTTAACGTAAGGCACTTTAATTCCACGCTCATCAAAAGCAAACAAGCTGGCCGAAATTACATAAGACCTTGGGTTAATGGCTCCATGCACCCGCATGTTGTTCCGTAGGGTATCTACTTGTATTGAGACCTGAGAATCTATTTCGCCATCGTCGATGGTAAGGTAAGGCATCCGTACGTCTATGGTCCGGTTGGTGGAGACATACGATACATTCAGGTTTCGGAAATACACCTGGTCCGGCACGTTATCAAAGGCCGTTTCTATGATATTGTTGAGCAGCCGGCCATAGTTGCGGGCTGTTTTCTCTGTGGTATCTACGGGAGCAGCATCTTCTCTTTTCAGCAGAAACGAGAAATTATTACCGCTGGAGTCGCGGCGGGCGGTCAGGTAGCCATTGGCTACTTCCAAACGCCTGAACACCACTCTTCCTTTAAAAATGGAGCGAAGGCTTACCGTGGCATTAACGGTGTCGGTGGTAAAAAGCGTGTCGCGGCCGTGGGGCACCAACGTTATGCCACTCAGTACAACCGATCTCAGATCAGTAAATTCAGCCTTCCCTATAGTAAATTTTACAGGATAGCGGCTTTCCACTTTTTCAGTAATGCGGGTAATGGAATACTCCAGAAGCTTGCCTCTAAATATAAGAAGCGAGATAAGCAGAATCAGAAAGAAGGCTAGTATGCCACCAGCCACCCAGATAAGTCTTTTTTTTAAACGAGGGTTCAAGTTTCGTGGGTTCAAATTATTCCGTTTCGAAATAGATGTAGTTAGCTAATTAAAATAATAATAAGAGGCCGCAATATACATGCAATGCCGGTATAGCAGGCACAAAAATATTGCCCTCCAATAATCTCCTCTACATACGGCAGATGCCTAGATTTGATTTGTACAAGTTTTAGAGCTTCTGCTTTAGATAGCAAACTGATTGCCAGAATGTTTTATCACACATACTTTTGTACCTGTAGCGGATGTCTCTGCCTATGGTGCGGTTCGAAAAAATCCAGGTTAACTTCAAACCAGGGTTTCCGATGCCGCTACTGTAGGAGTTGCCGCCGCATGACATACGCATACGGTTCAGGTATGTTTTTTTCGCATCCTTCGCGAATCATGCTTATATTTGAAACAAAGACATATTGCATGAACCTAACCACACTTTCCGCTATATCGCCGGTTGACGGCCGTTACCGCAGACTTACCACAGAACTGGCTGGCTATTTTTCTGAATTTGGCCTGATCCGCTATCGTGTTCTGGTAGAAGTGGAATACTTTATTGCGCTTTGTGAGCAGCCGCTGCCTTCGCTGGAAGGTGTTTCGGCCAGCACGTTTCCGAAGTTGCGGGCAATTTACGAGCAGTTTACGGAGCAGGATGCGCTCACTATAAAGGAGACTGAAAAAGTTACTAACCACGATGTAAAAGCCGTGGAGTATTTTATAAAAGATAAATTCGATGATTTAGGGCTTGGAGCCTACAAAGAGTTTATCCATTTCGGCCTCACCTCGCAGGATGTTAACAACACCGCCATACCCATGACCCTGCGCGAAGCAGATGAGCGGGTAATAATGCCTGCTTACCAGCAACTGCACCAAAAACTGGTGGAGCTCGCCCAGTTGTGGAAAGATATTCCCATGCTTGCCCACACCCATGGCCAGCCCGCCTCTCCTACTCGCCTGGGCAAGGAAATGATGGTGTTTGCGGAGCGCATGGAGCGGCAGCTAGACCTGCTGCGTCAGGTGCCGTTCTCAGCTAAGTTCGGGGGTGCTACCGGCAACTTTAATGCACATTATGTAGCTTACCCCAGCATTAATTGGCCTGAGTTTGGCAACCGCTTTGTACAGCAGGTGCTGGGCCTGCGCCGCAGCCAGTACACTACCCAAATTGAGCACTACGATAACCTGGCTGCTTATTTTGACGGATTAAAACGCCTCAATACCATTCTGATCGACTTTTCACGCGATGTGTGGCAGTACGTGTCGATGGGTTATTTTAAACAGAAAATCAAAGCTGGCGAAGTGGGTTCCTCGGCCATGCCGCATAAAGTGAACCCAATCGATTTCGAAAACGCGGAAGGTAACCTAGGCATTGCCAATGCGCTGCTGGAGCACCTATCAGCCAAGCTGCCTATTTCCAGGCTGCAACGCGACCTCACCGACTCTACTGTGCTGCGGAACGTAGGCGTGCCACTCGCGCACCTGCTGATTGCACTGAAATCGCTGGAAAAAGGTATTGGTAAATTAGAACTGAACGAAGCTGCCCTGAAGCATCACCTGGAAGAGAATTGGGCAGTAGTGGCAGAAGGCATCCAAACGGTGCTGCGCCGCGAGGGCTACCCGCAGCCTTACGAAGCACTTAAAGCACTTACCCGCAAAAACGAAAAGATTACAGAGCAAGCCATCAGCAGCTTTATCAATACGCTGGAGGTAAGCAATGCTGTAAAAGCAGAACTAAAGAAAATTACGCCCTATAACTACACGGGTGTAGACCTGATTTGATAACTGCTTCAAACCCTTGCTGACAACCAGCAAGGGTTTATAGTTAAATTGCCTCCGGAAGGACATTTTGATTAGCAGAATTACAAAACAGGTAATCGAGCGGGTAATTTCTTGCCCATTATGAGTATAACACCACCCTAACCTTTTCCAAATGGTCAGGCCGCTACTTAAATGGTAAAAGCTGTATAGTTTATGCTGTTTAGTCAACCCTGCACCTCCTTTTCATTTTTAGCTTTGCTTACTATCGACAACCACAACCATTGCTGGAGGTAAACTCCTACAAGCGCAACAGGCACAGAGTTAGTTTTTCTTTGTACCTGAAGTAAGTGCGGCTGCTCCTGGCAACATATTCTCCAAAAAAATCCATCTTTATTTTCTAAAAAGTTGAACTCTAGGCACACTGATTTTATAAGCATCTCAATACTGCTTCTTGCGTTTACCCTGCTTTATTACCCCGTTTGGATAGCAGAGTATGTCTACACCGACGAAGTGGTGCAGCTATGGTATTATGGCAAAGATCCCGATTTTCATATGTTTGTGAGCCTTGGCAGGTACATTACCGATGTACTAATGGGCTGGCTGTTTGGCAGCATCGATACGATAGCACAAATCAAGGTAGCGCGTATTTTCTCTTTTTTAGGTTGGGCCGCCTCTATACCGGTTTGGTACCTGCTCCTGAAAGATATTTTTAAGAGAGAGCAGCTGCCGCAGTCATTAGCCTTCTTGTCTGTGTTTTACCTAATTTGTATGCCACCGCTTAGCATTTCTGTGCTTTGGGCCTCTTGCCTGGAGCTTTTTCTGGCAAACACCTGTGGCTTTGTAGCAGGTTACCTGATGTATCGTGGTACCAGGCTAGAAAATGGACAACTGAAGTTTATCTGGGCTTTGGTATGTTTGTCAGCCGTTTTTGGCATTGTGGCGCTATTTACTTACCAGAATGGTTTTGGTTTCTTTTTCCTTCCGTTTATCATACACGCGCTTCGCCCGAACAAAAACTTTGTTTACTTGGCGTATGCTATTGTTGCTTTTGCCTGTATTACAGGGCTTTATTTCCTTATCTTCAAATTAAGTATGTCGCTAGCCGGAATGGGAGCCGATAACCGGGCGGGTCTGCATATTTATCCTTGGGATAAACTGAAATTCTTTTTCACACGGCCAATGAGTAGCGCCTTTCATTTAACTTACCTTTTCAACGAGAAGAGTATAGCAGGCTATATAGTATATGCGGCTTTATTTGGTGGCTGGTTGTTCTTGTACTGGTTGCGCAACAAAGGGCAAAGTGTACAGCAGAAGGTCATAAGCCTGGGTTTTATTTTTGCTTTACTCATGCTATCATACCTGCCCTCTATGGTTGTTAAAGAGAACTATGCCTCTAACCGTACTTTACTGGCTCTGCACCTGGCTGTTTTTATCTTAATAGCTGAATGCATCTTTTTTTACTTTAAGAAGCAGGAAACGCAACAGACTATAGTTACAATCTTCGCTATTTTGTTTTTGTTCAATGCACGATACAACGTGCAGCAGCTTTACCTTAAACCAGTGCAGCAGGAGTACACGTTGGTTCGAGATTATATAGTGCGTAACTATAAGACTGGTATGCAAACAGTTAACTTTGTGCAGCCCCAGGAGGACTTTTTTGTGCGGCAATATGGTATTACACGGTCTTGGGACGAATTTGGTGTTCCTTCCACTTTTTTTAGTTGGGTACCGGCTTACTTTATGCGGCAGGTAGTGTTCGAAATAACAGGAGACAGGTCTGCAGCAGAAGCTTTGCAAATTACCCAATGGCCCGACAGGCCAGCCTACGAAGCAGCTGGCACTACAAGTTCACCCAACACCCTATTCCTAGATATCGAAGAGATAATAAAAGCCAGCAGTAACAAAAGCCTTACGTCTGATTAACTCTTAAACAACTTAAAGCTGTAAGTCTTTGCTGGTAAAATACCCTGTAAGGACTTATAGCTAAATTGCCTCCTGGAGGGTATTTTGATTAGCAGAATTTAACTTTTGAGATCAAATCTATTCAGGCCTGATGAGAACGTTTCTTGAATGGATGCAGTAGTATTCTCTCTACTTATGTCTTTCACCTTTTCGAGTCTACTTACACTACATTTCTAAAATATAGTTATATTGCTGCTCCTAAATATGCTTATTTTGAGTAGGGAAAATCATACATTTTCAATCTAAGGAAACATGACACTAGAAACTGAGAAGCTATCGCTTTTTAAAGAAATAGAGCAAAAGCTAACCCAACAAGGGTTCACCATAGATAAGCAAGACCCAACCCGACCTTGGGGTGGTTTCTTTGTAATAAACGAGGATCAGGCACAACAATTCGCAGATACTTACTTTGATGGCTTATCTGTAGAAAGCCTGCGCATTTCAGGTAAGCTGAGCCCAAAAATTTTGGTTGTGGCACCAGAAAAAAGGTTATCCTGGCAATATCACCATCGTAGAGCCGAAATCTGGAAAGTAGTAAAAGGCACTGTTGGCGTTGTTACCAGCGACACTGACGAAGAAGGCGACACTAAAACTTTAAGCCCTGGCGAGTTAATTACACTAAAGCAAGGAGAGCGCCATAGATTAGTAGGTTTGCAGGATTGGGGAATTCTGGCAGAAATATGGCAACATACCGATGTGGAACTGCCATCTGATGAAGAAGATATTGTGCGGGTACAAGACGACTTTGGCCGATAACCAAAACTTATTGCCACTTACTCACAATTATTCTAATCAATATGGCCTTCCTGAGCCTTTTCAGGTCCGTTTAGGTCCAGGCCTTACCATCAGCATCCCGGAATTTCTGTTACAGAGCAGGAATTCCGGGATGCCTGTTTTAATACCAAATGCAAAAACTTGCTTACAGTGGTTGCTTTACTTCAAAAGTTAATGTCTGGCTGCCAAAAAGACCATTATTTGTGATGCCCTGCACTACCAGCAGGTAAATGCCAGCACTATCGGAGGTAAAGAAGCTGGCCCTGCCTTTTCCGTCTGCCTTAGTCAGGATTTGCGGCGACCAATAAAGTAGATTACGAAAATCAGGGAGCCGGCTTTGTTTCTCCTCGGCAGTAGCGTAAGCAGGGGCATAAAACTCCCTTTCCTGCTGCAAACCCTCATACTCCATCATTAATGCTCGCGGGTCCAGAGGGAAACCACCCAAGTCGCCTTTGTAAGTAGCGTAACTAACAATTCCATCGTACAAAACCGGTCCATGCAAAAAAGTGGCGGTAATCACATCTAATCGTTTCACTAATAGCGGATCAAAGGCCATTATCTTGTCTATATCGAACACTGGCACTCCATCTAGCAGCACCATCGGGTCTTCTTTAAAATACGTTTTGTAAGGCTTGTTTACGAGCAGAAAATGAAACCGCCCTCTCCTTTTCCGTACCATCACCCCCGACACATATTCCCGCATCACTTCCTCCATTACCTTAAAGCGGGTATAGTCATCTAAAAAATATTGCTGGTCCGGATGCCCATAAAAGGCAATACTATCTATACCGCTGGGCTTAAACAGCTGGCGGTAAGCTCTAAAATATAGCTGTTGTGCCTCGACCTCCTTATGACGCAGTGCAATACTATGCTCCAACGATTCCGAGACATCAAAAATGGGCCGGGTATATGCTGTGTACTTTTCTGAAAAAGGATTAAAAACCTCAAAATGATAGGTACTATCTTCCCTGAAATCTGTCTGGAGCACAATTTCTCTCGGACCTAGAAAGTCCTTTACTTCAAACTGAAAAACACCGGAAGAGTCGCTAACCGCATGGTAGAGCCTCACATGCCGCGAAGGCGACCCCAAATAAGCAGCTATACCAGAAGCAGGAGCACCCGAAACCGAGTGGCTCAACCGCCCCCTGATCAGGTGACCATCGTATTCTGGCGTATAGCTAATAGTACGGGCTGTCCTGTTTTGTATGTCTTCCCACTTAAACCGGCTCCAGCCATGCGTCAGCATCAGGTTATCCACCGCCTCCCGGGCCTTCGAATCCTTATTAGTAAGATAGTACATGGGGTTCTCTACCTGCCCCTGTAATTCTGAAGTTAACAACAGGTAGGAGCTGATATCAGTAGTGGGCACTGTCTGGCTTTCGTCAAGGCGGTAAACAGCCAACGAAAGATCTGCAGGCACTACAGAGCCTGGCTCAGACTGTGTCAGCAGGTTTACCTGAACCTCCTCGCGCTGGCTGAAAGCGTTTTTTGCAACGGTGGCTTCTATGTCGAGTTTTTGCGTAGGCTGCTTAAAGTAAAGGCGCTCGCAAACCGGCTGCCTCTTGCTATTAAAAAGTGTAAAGTGAGTGATCCCATCGGCCAGAGAATCTGTGGAAACAGTAAATACCGTTTCGCCCTCTGATATAAAACCAGCCGCCCCCACAGCTACCATTTGCCGGGCATGCCCAAGCAGATAAACCTGCTCTTTCTGCCCAAGTGTAGAACGCACTATAAGCTTTAATGCTGATGTGCCCGCTTCCTGTAGCTGTAGTGTGTATCCTTGTTCATAAACTGGGGGGAGTTGCTGTGCCAGCACCCGTTGGCTATCGGCCCGCACCACAGCTGTATAAACTTCGTCTGCGCCTGGAGTAAATGTAAAATGACCAATACCAAAGGCTGCCGGCTCAAAGGTAGCCACTACATTTCCTATACGGTTGCGTACTTCTCCTGTGGCAGCTATTCCTTTTCCTGTGCTGGCATCTATAACTTTAAAAGCGACTTTGCACGGCAGCCCTTGCACCAGGTTTCCTCCTTCGGGAAAAAACTGCACACTCAGTGCTGCTGCCTCTTCTGCCGGTTTCAGGTCCAGCTTTTTGTAGATGTTTAGAATAGTAACAGGCTGCTCAAAATAAAACTCCGGCTCAAAGTTTTTCATCCAGTTAGTATAAGCCCTTACTGTGTAGTGCCCGGAGTTAAGGGTAAACGGCACCTGAAACGACCCTTTACCCATCCCATCCTTTAAGGGAACTTTACCCTGTAGTACCGGCTGGTTCTGCGCATCCAGCACTTCTACATACGCAAGTTTGCTCATGTGCAGAGGGCGGTGCAGTGTTCCATCCACATTATAGAGTTTAAACCACATGGTTTCACCACTCAGGTACTGTGGCCTGTCGAGGTGCAGAAACACCTTTTCCTGTAGAGCTTGCTGCCGGTGTGTCTTCAGGTCTTTTACTATTCCTGCCAAACCAGTTTGTTGTGCAGCGGCAGACATGGTTATCAACCACAAGCAAAATACAATCGCCCATATGGCAGTCACACTTCTTCCTGATTGCTTTAGCCCATGCTGCTTTTTCGCATCTTGTTGTAGTAGCTCCATGCTCAATTACCAATAAGACGGTTTTACATTTGTTGCCGAAACCCTACAATCCACGCAGCTTTTGCTTGAGATGGTATACTGTAGCTGGCCTGCTTCTATATATTCCGCAACGGGTAAATACCCTCCAGATTCCAGGTAAAGGATAGCATCACCAACATCAAGGGTATCTAGTCTGCAATTTGCGCGTGGCCTTCTCCATCTACCGGGCAACTCCGAGCGACTTATAAAAATGCGCTTCTGTTCCACAGAGTAAGCTCCAACATAGCCAATGACAATTTCATCTGGGTTAGATAGACAAGATATATTGCCAATGAGCTGAGAAGGCAATGGATCGAACAAGGTGCCCAGGCTCTCGGTGTTTTTTCTAAGTATATCGTAATACTCGAACTCTTCTTTTGAAATGGCATACTGGCGCACCAGTATGCTATAGCGCGACCTTAGCTTAGTGGAAACAGAGGGAATACGCAGCAACCGGAATTCGCTTACCCGATCGTCGCTCAGTTTAAGCGTGTTGTTTAACAGAATGTTGGTAGACTTGCCGAACTGATAGCAACGGTAAATTTCATCACTGTCGGCATCACGTCGTTTTATTTCGTTATTAACGTACTCCAGCTCCGCATAATACTCTGCTAAATATTCCCAGGCATCGTCGTAATCCCAGCGGTAATAGCGGGTCTGGTTAAGTGGATCGTGGGTATTTACAAACACATCCAGCCCGGTATCGTCGGGTTTCCAGCTTATAGAATCTATAGGCGGAGTCTTTTTGGCCGTTACCAGTTCGGAAGCATACTCTTTATTCGCTGCCCTGATTCGGAGTCTGCACTTGCTCATTCCCTTTAATTCGCTTCCATTGTAGGTGTAAGTCCCCGGTATGGCTTCTTCGAGCGTAGCGGTGGCTCCATTATCTCCTTCTACCCAAACTATGGCTCCTGATTCTACTGTTGGCGCGCTATCATCGGAGAGGTTTTGAGCCCTGCTAAGTTTTATGGTAGTAGCACCTTCTCCAATGTTAATAAACCCGCTTACAACCAGAAATCTGTTTGGTGCAACGATGACATTTGGCATATAACGTTCTTCGCAGGCACTTATCAACAACAGGAGCAGTAGCCAGCATACATGTTTCGTAAAATCCTGAATGCGCATGGTGGTTAAAATCTAAAGTTGTAGGTAATGGTAGGAATAGGTCTGCCGAAGATAGACAGCTTGTACCCGTTTATTTTTCCCTGCTCCGACCGGAAATAAACTGAGTAAGGATTTTTGCGGCCGGTAAGGTTATACACAGCCAGGGTCCAGGAACTGTGGGCAAGTTTGCGGACTTTATGATTTCCCTCTATGTTCATAGCGAGGTCTACCCGGTAAAAATTGGGTACTCTGTACTCATTTCTGTCGGAGTAAAATACCCGCTGTATATCACCATCATAATATTTGGCAATAGGCAGTGTAATGGGGCGACCAGTGCTGTAGGTAAAGTTAAGGGAAGTGCTGAAACGCTGGCTGAAGCGGTAATTACTGATCATGGTAAAGTCATGGGGCTTGTCGAAGTTACTTGGATAGTACTCACCATTGTTAATTATTTCCGAAAAGGTGGCGTTATTTACCCTAACCAGGGTGCGGGAATAGGTGTAGCTAACCCAACCGTTTAGCTTACCGGTAAGCTTTTTCAACATAATTTCCACACCGTAAGCCTTGCCTTCGGCGTTTACCACATCGCGCTCAATCTCGTGGTTCATAAAGAGTGTGGCCGCACTTTTGTAATCCAGGAAGTCTTGCATAGTCTTGGTATAACCCTCTACAGAGAACTCTACCGTATTGGCTCTAAAATTTTGGTAATAGCCAAGCGCGAACTGGTCTCCTACCTGTGGCCTGATATTAGAATCGCTTAGTTTCCAGATATCTGTTGGCGACACAGCTGTAGTGTTAGAAAGCATGTGCAGGTACTGGCGCATCCTGTTAAAGCTAACTTTTACTGAAGAGTTATCAGTCAGGCCTAAGCGAGCCGATAGTCGGTACTCGGGACCGTGGTATGGAGCAAACCTATCGCCACGGCCATAAGTAAGGGTGTCGGTTACGGTGTACTCTGTTTTCGGAACGCCTGGCGCATAAGTGAATACCTGCCTCGGCCCCATGGCCTGGAACATAGAATAGCGCAGCCCAACAGAGACAGATAATCTTGGGCTAATGTCAAACCTATCTGATATATAAAAAGCACCCTCCAAAGCACGCTCATCCTGCAAGCGATCCGGTATTACCAGCGATTCTGATCCTAGTGGCTGCAGGCTACCTGCTCCCACATCGTACAGTATGGCACTAGCTCCAAAATCTATGGTATGCTTCGAGCTAGGGAAATAGTTAAAATCAGCCTGAACGTTAGCCTGATTAATACCAAATGTCATTTCAGAGGCATTTACAGGATTTTTATCGCTCGAAATGGCATAGCTGTATTGGCTGTAGGCACCTGTTACCACACTGTACAACTTATTATGAAATATATGTTTCCATTTTAAACTTGCACTGTAGTTTGAGAAGCTGTAAAGGGTATCGGAGCCAAGTTTGAATTTATCGTTACTGGTGTACCCTGATAGATACACAGTGTTCTTATTATTAAACTCATGAGTAATCTGAGCATTGAGGTCGTAGAAAGAGGCCCTGCTTTGGTTATAGTCGGTATCTGGCAGCTGCCGCAACAACCAATTAGAGTAGGTGGTGCGCCCTCCAATCAGAAAGGAGGATTTGTCTTTTTTGAGTGGCCCCTCCAGCGTGAGTCTGCTGGTGAGCAAACCAAGTCCACCGGAGCCCGCGATTTTTTTCTTGTTGCCATCGCGGGTGGTTATTTCCAGCACCGACGATAAGCGGCCTCCATACCTGGCTGGTACGGCACTCTTATATAACTCCACCGATTTGATAATATCCGGATTAAAGGCAGAGAAAAAGCCAAACAAGTGCGAGGGGTTATAAATTGTGGCATCGTTAAACAGAATCAGGTTTTGGTCTGTAGAACCGCCCCGCACGTTCATGCCGGTACTACCCTCCCCCACAGACTTTACTCCAGGCAGGGTCAGCATAACTCGTAAAATGTCGGTTTCGCCAAAAGCAGTTGGCACCTGTTTTATAGTCCTGATGTCTAACCGTTCCAGGCCCATTTGCAGGCCTGATACGTTTCGGTCTTTCTCAGCTTCTACCAACACCTCCTTCAGCGTCCGGACATCTTCCTGAATATCTATGTTTAATTTACCATCGGAGTGGAGCAGCAGCAGGCGCCTGGTATTTTGTATACCAATGCCTTTGATCTTGAGTTCGTGCCTGCCTAAAGGCAAAGTAAGCGCATAATATCCATACTGATCGGAGGTTGTGCCAATGAGCGGAGACTCTATGTAAACAGATGCTCCAATGATAGCTTCTCCGGACTTTGCATCGCGCAAGTGGCCCGCCAGGGTAGCCTTGCCTGTTGTTTTATCTGATTTAATGCCAATCTCATAAAGCTTAATGTCAGATGATGCCTTTTTGCGAACCTGTTCCTCTGCCAGGAGTGGTACAGCAACTTCTGGAGAAGCGGCATCTGTTGTATCTGCGGCTCTTTCGAAAAAGCCTGCCGGAAGATCGGATAAGAATGCGCGGCCGCGGGTAATAAACACTTCGTGTTGCCGGCTAATGGCAAACTTCAGGGCAGTGTCCTGCAGCACCTGCCGCAATACCAGTTCCAAGGGTTGCTGCTGCACCTGCAGGTTAATCAGCAATGTATCTACGTCAGCATTGTCGTAGTAGAAATGGTAAGGTGTAGTAGCCTCCACGGCTTCAACAAACTCACTAAAGCGGCTGTTCCGAAAGTCTCCGCTTATCAGTATTCCTTCAGTTTGAGCCTGGCCTGCCGAAATATTCATCAGCAACAAGGTTATTACCAGCAGGAATACTCTGTAAAGTGGAGCCATGGCACGTAATAGTATGGAAATGAATGGTTTGTTCTAGTGTAAGGCCTTTCGGAAGCCAATAAACCCCTGCTTTACTTTGTGAGGCTAACATACTCAGTGGCCACTGCAACAATCGTTTTTTCTTTATTTGCTCTGAACTTGAGATCCTGGACGCGGTAAAACCTTTTCAGCTCCTTTTTCTGGTCCTTAAAAACCGTGTAAAGCGATCTTTTGCTGGTGATAGGATAATACCGAAGGTCTTTTTGAATATAGTAACCATCCGCTCGCCTGAAGACTGTCTTTATCAACCTGTTTTCAGGCACCTCTTCTATTATTTTGGCGCGCTTTGCCAGCACCAATACTTCATTCTGAAGTAACAGTTCGTAAAATCCACTTTGAAAAGAAGTTAAGCTATCTGCGGGGAAACGCTGGAAAACTTGTCCCTTCCAGTTAAACTGCGCCACCTTTTGTGAAATAAGTTTCTGGTTAAAGGCCCGGCTCTCCAGCTTAACAATCAGCTCATCCTTTACAATATCGTACAGCAGTGGCACCTGCTCGTACAAAATGCCTTCGTATACCACATCTCCTTTTACAAGTTCGTCTGTAACCAAAAACTGATGCCCTTCCCGCAAATATTTTCTGTAATCGAAATACTCGATGCCTGTATATAAATGGGCAGAGTTGCCAATGGCATTACGGTAAGCACCAACAGCCTGGCTTATGGCGGCCTGCACAAAGGCAGTATCTTTTGGTTGTGTCTGCGCCAGCACTGCTTGTCCTGGTAAGGCAGTTAATACAAAAAAACAAAAGAGGAAGGGAAAGACTTTGCTCAAACCAGAAAGTTGCATACGGCAGCGGCTACTATTACTGTTTAAACAAAATAACAAAATATTCTTGAAATTTTAACTTTATCCAGCAAAATTTTATCATTCAATTTTACAAATTGAATAAACCTAGAAAAATACAAAGACAGCAGAATAGCTACTCTCTTTCACACAGGTGAGATGCTTTGAAATTTAAATTATTCAAATAAAAATAGCCTTCCAGAGCTAATAATTGAAATCAGGGCACTAGACACAGTATCTTTATTAGTCTGTTTATCCACGTTTTCGTGCTTTACCCAGTGACTTCCTGGAACTGCCGACGCAACAAGATATTATCGGCCTATTCTTAAATCTTAATATTCTTACATCAGCAGATTATTATATCAGCATATTGAGCTAAATTCTTCTAATGAAAATGGCCTTCCAGAGGTGTTTTGGTCTTAAAAGGGTCAGGCCATTGCTCAGGAGGTAGGTAGGTTAGAGTTTTATAGCGAGTTCATGCACCTGCTGCACAAAGCTACTCCAACTAAAGCGCTTTTTATAGCCCTGCATATTCTGAGAAAAGGCAGAGCCTTGTGCTGTTTTATAGAAGTGTTCAATAGCCTGGGCGATAGCAGCTGGCTGAGGCTCCACCACATACCCCACTTCGCCATGAGGCACCAGCTCCGCTAGTCCACCTACATTGGTTACAACCATAGGCTTGTTAAAGTGGAAAGCTACCTGTGTTACTCCACTTTGAGTGGCATGCTTATAGGGCTGCACCACCAGGTCGGCAGCACAGAAGTAATGACGTACCGCCGCGTTAGAAATAAATTCAGTATGCAGCACCAGTTGCTCCTCAATGCCTAGCTGCCTCATTAGTTGCATATAAGGAGCTGCATCTTCGTAAAACTCGCCGGCAATTATCAGTTTCAGGTTAGCTAGCTGCTTTACGGGCTCCTCTGCCATAGCCTGCAGCAACAGGTCCAGCCCTTTGTAGGATCGAATAAACCCAAAGAACAACAGGTAGCGGGTATCCGGATCTAACCCCATGGCAGCACAGGCTTCGGCTTTAGATTCCGGAGCTCCAAAATTATCGTAAAGGGGGTGGGGCAGGTAAATGGCAGGCTTACGGGGCTCAAACTGCTTCAGATCCTGTAGCACTGCCCCCGACATAGCCACAAAGCCATGGCAGGCGCTAAGAAAGTATTTTGTAAAAGGGACATCTCCTACCCGCTTCTCATGCGGCACCACGTTGTCGGTAATAGCTAAAATATGGCTGTGCCTGTTTAGGCTAATAACGCGGGCAATAGTGCCGAAGCAGGGGCCCATAAAAGGAAGCCAGTACCGAAAAATAACCAGGTCAGGGCGCTTTTTTCGGATGTAGTTTCCGGTTTTCAGCCAGCTCAGAGGGTTTACCGAGTTCATGAGTACCCGTATGCAAAGACCTTCCGGAGCTGGTTCATCAGTGAACTGAGTCTTGCCAGGGAAAAGAAAGGAAGGGTACTGTAAGCTAAACGTGACGATCTCTACCTCATCGCCGGCTTCCTGAAAAGCCTGTGCCAGGCGCTCGTTAAACGTAGCCATGCCTCCACCTCGTAGCGGATGCGCGGGGCCTACAATAACTACACGCCTTGCCATTATTTTTTAAGCATGCCCACCCGCTCCTTTATCAGGTATTCATTCTTATTTTTTGCTGTAAGTGTAATCATTTCGGCTAGAAACCCTGCCAGGAACAGCTGCACGCCTACAACAACTGCAACAAGTGCCAGAAAAAAGAGAGGCTGGTCCACAACGTCGCGAATGCGCCCATCGGAATACAGCCGGAATACCTTCTGCAGAATAAGCCAGAGCGTTACAATAAATCCGAAGAGAAAGCAAAAAGTACCTAACGTACCGAAAAAGTGCATAGGCCTTTTGCGGAACCGCGATACAAAAGAGATGGAGAGAAGATCCAGGAAACCAAAAATAAAGCGTTCTATCCCGAATTTTGTTTTACCATACTTACGCTCCTGGTGCTGCACCACCTTTTCACCTATCTTCTTAAAGCCATTCCATTTGGCTATTACAGGAATGTAGCGGTGCATTTCGCCATGTACTTCTACCGTTTTTACGACCAGTTGCCGATAGGCCTTAAGGCCACAGTTAAAGTCGTGCAGGTTAATACCAGACAATTTTCGGGTGGCGGCATTAAACAGCTTGGAAGGAACGGTTTTAGTAACCGGGTCGAAACGCTTCTTTTTCCAACCTGACACCAAATCATACTTCTGATGCTTGATCATGTCGTACAGCTCCGGAATTTCTTCCGGACTGTCCTGCAAGTCAGCATCCATGGTAATAACTACTTCGCCGGTACAGCGTTTAAATCCTTCGTTCAGGGCGGCAGATTTACCATAGTTCCGGTTAAAGCTGATGCCCTTCACGGTATGGTCTTCTACGCTGAGTTCGTTTACTACGTCCCACGACCGGTCGGTGCTGCCGTCATCCACTAAAATAATCTCATACGAGTACCCATGGGCGTGCATCACACGTTTAATCCACCGCACTAGTTCAGGCAGCGACTCCTCCTCATTAAAAAGAGGTACCACCACCGAAATATCATAAGCGTATTGCATGTATTTATTCAAATTCTGGCCGGTTCTTCTTCATGATGGCCGAAATTATTAATGAAAGAAAAAAGCCAATCAGCGCAAACCCAGCTAAACTCATAAAAATCATCATAAAGGGGCCGCTCATACTTTCTCCTATGGCAAGGGCAGCATCAATCTGTTCATCGCTCATGCCTCTATCCTCTAGCTCCATGCGTTGCTGGTCCATGATGTTGGCAAAATGTGCTGTATCGATAAAAGTGGTATAAACAACCATAAACAAGCCGCTCATTAAACCGATAATGGTTGCCACCAGTGTGCCAATACCTAAGCCCTGGCCATAAGACATAAAAGAGTCGTTACCCTTTTTGTACTGTTGCATCGCATATATCATGGCCCCCACCAGAATGAAATAAGACAGAAAGGCAAGCCACTTATTGGTGCTCTGGTTAAAGATCATCAGCATAGCCGAATAGAATATGGCTATTAAGCCTCCGGCAATACCATATTTAAGTGCAACAGAAGTTACGGTAGGTCGATTTTCAGTCATAGGTTTATTTATTTTAGAGATACAGGTACATATTATTATTTTCTAAAGAAAACTGCAGCCACAACCGAAATCAAACTGCCTACTACCAACCTCGCCATAAAGTCGAACGAAGCGAGACGGCTCAAGCTCATAGAACCTAGTTCCTTCAGGCTTTGCTCATAAATTTCCTGCCCATACAGTTGTATGCTTTCTTCTCTGGTTGCCTCTAATATTCTCTGCATTTCGGCCAGATACTCTTTTACCAGCTCATGCCCAAAAAAGTATAGAAAAATAAACAATAACATGGCTGCTACCAGAGCCGTGTAAAAGGAGATCGCCAATCCAACCCGCAGGCCTTTAAAAAAGCTAAGTTCGGTATCAAGGAACTGCTTGTAATATTTCATTCCCAGAAAAATAAATACAGGAAGCGCAAAAAAACTTAACCTACCTGATTCATTTAATGGATTGTAACCTATAAAATAAGTTAGAAGGACAAGCGCAAAACTGGCTATTCCGCATATAACGCCATACCTTACTCCTATCCGTACTATTGCCTGATTAAACATTTGTGTTTTCTGATACAAGAAGGATGGTTGTACCTCTTGTAGTAATTACAAAATAAAATTATTTAGCGGAGCACGACCTGCCCCTTGTGTATGATGCCAAGTACTGTTCCTTTCAAAGCGTGCCCGTAAAAAGGACTGTTCTTGGATTTTGACTTCGTTTGGCCCTCTTCTGGAGTCCAGGTCTGGTTTGGAATAAACAGCGTGAGGTTCGCCTGTTCGCCTACAGCCAGGTTTGCCTGTGGTAATCGAAGGATCCTCCGCGGATTAATAGCCAGTTTTTCTACCAAAGCCTCCGTAGAAAGCACATCGCCCAGCGAAGTGTTGGCTACAGCAAAAGCTGTCTCCAGGTTTATGATTCCAAATTCCGCCAAGTCAAACTCCAGGTTTTTCGCCTCCGGGTCGTGTGGCATGTGCAGGGAGGTCAGCACGTCAATTGTTCCATCGAGCAATCCTTCTTTAATTGCATCGGCATCCGCCTGGCTTCTAAAGGGGGGCACTACTTTAAAATTGGTGTCGAAAGGCAGGATAGTTTCGTCAGTGAAATAAGCTTGGTAACTGGCTACATCGCAGGTTACCTGCATTCCAGCTGCTTTTGCCTGCCGGATACTTTCTATTGCCGCTGCCGTAGAGATGGCTGAGAAATGCAACCTGCCCCCAGTGTAGGAAAGTAATTGCAGATCGCGGGTTACCATTACCTCTTCAGCTATGGCTGGCATACCTTTCATTCCCAAACGGGTACTTGCTTCCCCCTCGTGCATCTGCCCGTAATTGGTCAAGCGGGTGTGTTCTGGTTTGTTCAACAGAAGTCCATCAAACATCTGCACATACTGCAATGCCTTTAGCAATACATCTGCACCTTGCAAAGGGTTAAGCCCATCTGTAAAAGCTACTGCTCCCGCCCGGTGCAAGTCTATCATTTCAGTGAGTTCTTTTCCTTCGGCATCGGCCGTAATGGCAGCCGTCGGGTGCAAGGTTACAGGCAAAGGTGTCGACTTACTTTTGATAAAGCTCACCGCCCCTTTTGTTTGTACTACAGGCTGCGCATTAGGCAAGCACACCACTTCGGTAAAACCACCAGCCGCTGCAGCCGCTGCCAACGATTCCAGGTCTTCTTTGTGCTCCAAACCAGGTTCACCGGCAAAGGCAAACATATCTACCCACCCCAGCGAAACACATAAGCCATCGGCCTCAATGGTCTGATCTGCCTGTCTGGCTTCAGGACCTATGTAGCGAATAGTACCGTTCTCGATAAAAATATGCTGTTGTTGTAAATGGAATTCTGATTCTGGGTGATAAATGGTTGCAGCCTTGATGAGTATGTTCATGCTAAAAGAATCTTATGAGGGCTATTTCTGCCATTAAGAAAATCAGACACAATATTAGGCAATATTTCCAAAGCTTTACACCAAAATATCGTTTTTCGAATTCTCCTTGTACAGAAAAGGCATCTCCATAATTATATACATGCACATTTTGCTGGCTTGGTTTAAAAAAACTGCGCAGTTCATCGGGTGTGTACTGCTCCAGAAGTGATTCTTTTTTCGGGTAATTAAAGGCAAGGGTCGTGAAGGTAGAGTCGCCCAGGCGTAAATCGTAAAAGCCTGCCTGGTCTATGGCATCCGGAATAGTGAAGTATAAGTTCCCGCCACGCAGCTGCTGCTCTGGAATAAACTCAAGACTATCCTGTGTCAGTTTAAAAATGCCTTCCTGCCGGCGAGGCGCAGTTACAGGTAAACTAACAGTGGCACCATCTAAGGCATAGGATAGTTGTTGCTCCTGCTTATAGCTGGCAATGGCCAGTTTATACATAACCGGCACAAACAGTGCATGATTTTGTAGCTCATTAAAGCGGCCTTCCAATGGGGCTGCTAACAGAAATACTTGCCCATTCCCTCTACTAAACCTCGAAAGAAAAGGAGAACCTCCCCTGAACCTCAATATATCATCTGATGCCCTAGACCAAGCCATAGTTCTAGCTGCGGCAGGCATCTGCATTTTAGGATCGAACTCTGAAAATATGCTTTTAAAAAACGGATTAGCAGGATCAGGAGCCGCTACTGCTGTTTTAACAGGTTCGCCAGCTGTAGTGGCCGTAAGGCTAGCTGCAATATTAAGATCCTGCATCAGGCTATTATAACTTGCGTTATCGGGCTGCCCGGATGGAACAATTACCAATGTACCACCGCCTTTAACAAAGGTAGCCAAAGTAGATGCCAGTGCCGAAGAAATATTCTTGATGCCATGTAAAATCACTGTATGAGCAGCAGCTGCACGTGCATAATCGACATTGTTCTGTTGAAATTGGGTTAGTCTGAAGAAAGATTCGTTCCTGTACAAACGCGGTAACAAATCAGTCGAGCCTTCGGTAATTTCAACAATTTCGATGTTGCTGGAAGGAGCCATGACAAAATGATACACATTATCAAACTCTACCGGATAATCCTCAATGAGCACATAAGCCTTATTTACACCACTGCCCAGCACACTAAAGTTTACTGTTGTTTCTGTAAGCTGCTGCGCGGGCAAATCTACGCTTAGCGCCGCTACCTGCCGCTCGTTTACTATAAGTTTTACATTACAGTCTTCTACTGCCTCAGTTCCTGCATTGTACAATTGAATATGTAGTAAATTTTCTCCTGCTGGCCTGATAAACTCATCTTCCAGATAAATCGAATCAATGACAACATTAGCAATAGAAGCTGCCTTTATTGGAACTAAGTGAATTTGCTTTGTAGAATCTGCTTCAGAAAGGCTAGCTGGTTGAAAGGTACTTCTTTGGAAGTCAGAAAAGATAAAAACATGCTCTGCAGTCCGTTCTCTAGGGAGAAGTTGAAAACCAGAGCCTGAAGCATAATTTAAATCATTTATCAGGGAGGATGCCGCTGATTTGTCTAGTATACCTCTTTGGTTACTTTGTGCTGCTGTAAAGAGCCTAAAGGTTGCCGATGAAGGAAAGAGATCCAGCATGCTTTGAGCTTGCTCTGTAGCGGCAGTTAACAAAGGTACATCCTCCTCCGCATGCGTGTTTTGCATACTGAAAGAATTATCGACAACCACGGAAACCTGAGAGGCATCAGCAGGCACGAACGAATCTGAGGCAGGTAAAAAGGGTTGAGCAAACGCCAGCACGAGAAATACTATAAAAAGAATCCGACAAATAAGAATTAGGATTTCTTTCAAGTTTCTTTGGCTAGCCGTGATATCCTTAGAAGTCTTGATTAATCTAACATTACTAAACTCCACCCGCTTGGCTTTTCGCAATTGAGCCAAATGCAGAATAATAGGAATACTAGTAGCAGCTAAGGCGAATAAAAATGTAGGATAAAGAAGGGCCATGTTTCAAGTTAAACAGCTACAATCAAATAAACAATATTATACTTGGTAAGAAGTTAAAGAAGAAGCAGTGGAAGGAAGATTTTTGCTTTTACAACCCACTATCACTATTAGTTATGCAACTAACGCCTGAGGTGAGAACTTGTTTTAATAGTCAGATACAAATAAGAAGCTGCTCATCAGGAGATGGTATGGATTTCTGGCGGGGCCTGTGGGGGCGGCAGAGGAGGCAGGCAGGTCTTGGTGGGTGTGCCGCCCACTGTAAGGTACCGGCTTTGTAGCTGGGCGGCCTTAGGAGCGGGCAGTTGTGGCTGCGGGGGTCTATAAAACGCAGACGGCCCCCGTCCAATTGGAACGGGGGCCGCTGGTTGTTGGGGTTG